>CAYZAF010000327.1:0-12604 GCA_964476435.1 uncultured Syntrophaceae bacterium | reverse complement strand
GGAAAACCCCAAAGCGAGATGGCTCGATATCGTTCCCACTGTCCATGAGGGCAGGGAAAGCTTCCTTCTCCGTGATCCGGAAGGGATTACGGATAATGCCCTTCTCGTCTCCAGAGATGTCCTCTTCCTCATCTCCCTCATGAACGGGACGAGGAGCATGAGGGATATCCAGCTCGAATTCATGAAGGCTTCAGGCCTGTTTCTACAGGAGGATCGCGTCGCCTCGGTAATCCGTACGCTTGACGATCACTTCCTCATGCTCAACGCGCGATACGAGGGCCATGTGAGCCGTCTCATGGAGGAATATAGGGCCCTGCCTTTCAGGAACGCGTGCCTTGCCGGTAAGAGCTATCCCTTTGACGGAGAGGCATTGCGCTCGTACCTGGCCTCCTTCGTAAACCAGGAACTTGCGCCGGTCAAGGACAGGGTGAAGGGGATGATTACCCCCCACATAGATTACGCCCGGGGCTTGGAAGTCTACGGTCCGATATACCGATATCTTCCCAGGGACGAGAATACGCTCTTCGTGGTCTTTGGTACCTGCCACAAGCTTGCAAGAAAGGTGTGGAGCATCGCTCTCAGGGATGTGGTGACGCCCCTCGGCAGGGTCAGGGGAGCGGGGAAGGTGGGAGGTCTTATCTCACAGGACCCGTATCTGAGAGACTACGTGGATGAGTGGCCTCACCGGAATGAGCACTCCATCGAGCTTCAGCTGCCCATGATGCAATTCTTGATGAAGGAAAGGCAATACGAAGTCCTCTCCATTCTCACCGGCTCCCTTCACGAGTATATGGAGGACGGGAAGCACCTCGACCAAGGCGAGATACCCGAGCTAGTAAGAAGGCTCAAAGAGGCCGTGAGGGTTCACGAGGGCCCTGTCGTATTTGTGGCTGCAGCCGATCTTGCCCATATCGGTGCCCAGTTTGGCGACATACATCCCCTCGACGCGGCTCTCCTTGAGGAGTCCAAGGAAAGGGATCATGAGCTTCTCCGAACAGTGACGGTCGTCGATGCTGCGGCTTTCTTCGAGACAGTGCGAAGGGAAGGGGACAAAAGACGGATCTGCGGGCTAGCCCCTATCTACTTCGTCCTTTCGATGCTCGATTCCTCCGGAGGCGAGCTGATCGAGTACCGACAGTGGACCGATGGGGCCTCATCGGTCAGCTTCGCTGGCGCCGTGTTCTATTGATGGGGCTCAGCGCCCCCTCCTCGGCAAAGCCTCGGAGCCTCCCCCCTCAAGACTCGCTCCGCTCGTTTTGTCGCTGGTTCAGCACCCCCTCGACCGGCGAAGCCACGACCCGCTTTGCGGGTGCCCCGGCCTCCCCGCTCACCCTCGCTTCGCTCGATTTCGCTCACGTTCAGCACCCCCTCGACCGTTGGTCTTAAGCACCTTCATTCTCCCGTAATCTGCACGACGATCTCCCGCTGTCTTGGCCTGTTGTCGAATTCGGCGAGAACTATCTGCTGCCATGTCCCCAAGAGCAGCCTTCCTCTCTCGAAGGGCACCGCAAGGGAGGGCCCAGTGAGAGAGGCCCTCACGTGACTGAAGCCATTGGCATCCCCCCAAGTATCGTCGTGGTGGTAGTGCTTGCCCGTGGGCGCCAGTTTCTGGTGGAACTCCTTCATGTCAGCCACCAATCCCGGCTCAAACTCGAAAGTGGTGATCCCGGCAGTCGAGCCCGAGACAAAGACAAGAAGATGCCCGGTCTCCATTCCCGATCTTGCCAGCACATTGGCTAGCTCATTGGTAAGGTCCAGGAAATCACCGTTTCCCTTTGTGGCCAGTCTTATGCGCTCACTCACGATCTTCATGACGCCCTCTTCTTGTTCTCATAGTTGGATAGGTATTGATTCGCCCGCTTTCGGCTCATGTCCGTTGAGGGAAGCCAGGGAAGAAGCGGCCGAGATGCGGGAGATTCCCCGAAAGATGTGCAGCCTTTTTCTCTTAAGCGTGATACCAGCGGTGAAGGGCAAGAAAGAAATCGGGACGACTGGACTTGAACCAGCGACCCCAGCGTCCCGAACGCTGTGCTCTACCATGCTGAGCTACGTCCCGTGGAAATAGAATAGCAAAACTGGAGAGAAAATGCCATTGATTTCGTCTACTGATTAGTCACTCAAAGGACCGTGCGCGAGATACGTGCCTTGAGCAAAAATAACTAAAGACAGGTACTAGGGCCGCTCTATGGAGCATGCCACCACCGTGAGCTGCGGGAAGCCGCTGGGTGTCCTCGTCTCGATCACGATGTTCTTTGCCCCGCAGGAGGGGCAGCGGTAGAAGACCTCTTCCCCCTCTTCCTCCAGCTCGCATTTCTTGGAGACGCGTGCTTTGCCTTTGGGGTGCTTTTCCCTCGACGGTTCGATCTCGGAAAGGGTTTCCGTGCAATTGAGACAGACTATCGCCCCCATTCAATCCACCTTAAGTCTATCTTACCACCTTTTGCGAAAGGTGCGCGCCCCCCGTCGCAGACGTCTCAGCGAAACAGCGTCACAAGCTCCTTAAGGACGCATCGTCAGTAGCCTTCGCTGCCTGAAGGCCTTTTTAGCTGTGGGTCGGGCCTACCCGATGGCGGCTTTCAAAAAACGCTTCGTCCGTCAAAACATGTACCTTCTCATGTTGACGTTGAGCAGAAAGCCGATGCCTATGAGTGTCGATATGAGCGAAGAGCCGCCGTAGCTGATGAAGGGAAGGGGAATCCCCACCACTGGCGCGAGATTGATCGCCATAAGTATGTTGATCGTGAACTGGATGAAGATGATAGCGGTGATGCCGAAGGTGATCATGGTGCCTAGACGGTCGGAGGTACTCTCGGATATCTTCAGACATCGGTAGATGAAAGACGCGAAGAGCAGAAAAAGCACAACGGAGCCGATGAAGCCCCACTCTTCCCCGAACACGGTAAATATGAAGTCCGTGTGATGCTCAGGAATAAAATGGAGCTTGTGCTGCGTTCCGTTCAGGTAGCCCTTGCCAAAAAGTCCCCCGGAGCCCACGGCGATCTTTGCTTGAATCGAATGGTAGCCGTAGCCCGAAGGGTCAGCCTCCGGATTAAAGAGGCTCAGGATGCGCATCTTCTGGTAAGGTTTCATGAGGAATTTCCATAGAACGGGCATGGTCGGCACCCCGATGACGGCGAGGAAGACATAGGTCGGTTTTGTCAGTCCTGTGAACCAGAACATGCATAGGGAGGTAAGAAGAATGACGACCGCCGTTCCGAGATCGGGCTGCTTCAGGATAAGGATGCAGGGGAGGAGGACAAAGATGAGGGGCAGGAGGATGTCCTTGATACCGAGGGGCTCATTCTCCCGCTTCCTTTGGTTGAGCATGTTCGCGAGAAGGAGCACCATCACCGGTTTCATCAGTTCCGATGGCTGAAACGCAAAACCCGCCACGGTGATCCATCGCTTCGCTCCGCCCGCGATGGTCCCCAGGATCAGAACGACCACGATGAAGAGGAGGGTCGCGATGTAGAAGTGCCTCGAATAACCCGCAACAAGGCGGTAATCGTAGGCAAGGATGAAGATGATGATGCCGATGCCCGCGACAAGGGCGAGCATCTGTTTGATGAGAAGATTATAAGGCCCGCTCTCGACAGACGTGGAGGCGCTTATGAGATTGACCATGCCCACTGTCAGAAGGGCTGCCCCGTTCAGAATGAGAAACCAGTCGAGATGATAGAGTCGTCGCCTGTCAATGTGCATCTGATTCCGCCGGTTTTGCCTCTTCCTGGCCTGCGAGGAAGACCTCTGCCACCTCCTTTGCTACGGGAGCGGCCGCGCTTGCCCCGTGGAGGCCGTGTTCCACGAGTATGCCCATGGAAACGGATGGATTGTCGCTCGGCGCAAAGGAGATGAACCATGCATGATCTGCCCCGCCCGTGCCGGACTGAGCCGATCCCGTCTTGCCGCTGATGCTCACTTTCTGAGAAAAGGCGTTGCTGTGGGCCGTGCCTCCCGGCTCGTTCACCACCCCCTTCATACCCTCCTTCACCAAGGTAATAGCCTCCTTGTTCAGCTTCACATTGGCTGTCATGACGGGCTCGAAGGTCTTCACCACCTTGCCGTCCGGAGTGACCACCCTGTTCACTATCTGGGGCTTGAACGTTACCCCCTCGTTGGCCACGAAAGAGGCAAGCTGCATCAGACCGATGGGCGTGAGCCACACTGCCCCCTGGCCGATGGCCACGGAAACGGTTTCTCCGGTATACCACTTGACGCCCTGGGTCTTCATCTTCCATTCCGTGGACGGAACCAGACCGCTTTTTTCGCCTGGCAAATCGATGCCCGTGGGCCTCGTGATACCTATCTCCTCGGCCATCTCATGGATGTTGTCCACCCCCAGCCTCAGACCCGTATTGTAGAAGAAGACGTCGCATGACTCGACGATGCCCTTGTGGACTGCCACGGAGCCGTGCCCTCTCTTCTGCCAGCACTTGAACACGTGGCCTCCAAAGGCGAAGTGCCCCGGGCAGCTGAAGGTTGTATGCTCGTTGATGACGCCCTTTTCCAGGGCCGCGAGGGCGACGAGGGGCTTGAAGGTCGACCCCGGAGGGAATCGTCCCTGGATTGCCCTGTTCTGCAGAGGATGCGACTCGTCCAGGGCGATGGTCTGCCAGTATTCCCGCGAGCCCGAGGTGAGCTGATTCGGATCGAAGGCCGGGTGGCTCGCAAGGGCGAGGACCGCTCCTGTGCGAGGGTCGGATACGACGCCGCCCCCTGCCTTGTGCTCGTTGTTTTTGCCGTAGAGCCCCTTTTCCAGTGCCTCTTGCACATCCAAGTCGATGTTCAGGTAGATGCCGTTCCCGGAGACCGGCTCTCTGATATCGAGGACCCGAACCTCCCTGCCGGATGCGTCTACTTCCACCCTCTTCTCTCCGTCTACCCCCCTTAGCTCCTTCTCGTACATCCTTTCCAGGCCGAACTTGCCTATGGGATCGCCGGGTGCATAGTTCTTGAATTCGGGAGACTTAAGCTCCTCCGTGCTCACCTCACTGACGTAGCCGAGAACGTGGGCGGCCAGGGTGCCGTTAGGATAGTTCCTTTTCGGCTCTATCTGCATGGAAATCGCAGGCAAATAGAACTTGTTCGCTTCGACCTTAGCCACCTGGTCCATGGACATGTCCGATACTATCTTCACCGGAAAGGATGAGGGGAAATCCCTTGCCTCTTTCAATCTTTCTATGATGTCGTCGCGGTCGAGGTCAAGGAGTTGGACGATGCCGTCCACCGTTTCCGTGAAGTCCTTGATGTCCTCCGGGATGATGTAGAGGTTGAAGGAGGGACGTGTATTACCGAGGATTCTGCCTTTTCTATCGAAGATCGTGCCCCTTGGTGCGAGGATTTTCTTTATCCTCACCCTGTTCTGCTCGGACAACCTCCTCATCTCGTCGCCCTTGAGTATTTGGAGGTCAAACAGACGCATGAAGAGGACTATGATCGCAAAAACGAGTACCCGCTTGCACCACCTGTATTTCTTTTCCTGGATAACCGCTTCCGGCTGTTGCATGTCTTAAACCCTGCTAAAGTAGCGGACGCGGAACCGCTCGAGGAAGCTGAATAGGAAAAGGGCAACGAAGGCCGTTACTATGGCGTCGGGAACCGCATAGAGAAGCACGTTGAAGATGTCCCTCGTCTCCCCTTTGGACAAAAGGGAGAGGGCAAGGAAGAGGAGGGACTCAAAGAGCACGGAGCCTGCGCATACAAGGGAGAAGGTATACCGAGATTCGATGTACAATCGACTCTTGACGAACAGACAGGTGAGAAGGAGACCGACGCTCGTGAAGAGCATTGATCCCGGCGGTCCGTTGGAGAGGACCTCCTGGGTGAAGCCGAAAAGGACCGCGGCGATCAGGCCGTCAAAGGGTGAAAGAAAGAAAACCCCGTAGATGATGAAGGGCGCGCCGAGATCGGGCTTTGCGAGCTCTATGGGCAGAAACGAGAAGAGAGAGGACTCGCACACCGTGAGGAAGACGCCGAAGGCCAGGCAGATGATTCTTCTCACTTCTTTACCACCAGGACTTCATCCAGCTTCTTGAAGTTGTTGAACGGCATGACGTCGATGTCGGAAAAGAGCCCCGGCCTGGTCTTGTTTATGTTGATAACGATACCGAGCGGGAGGCCTTCCGGATAAACGGCGTCCTTGCCTGAGGTGATGAGCCTATCCCCCACCTCGATGTCATCGTTCTTCAGAACGTACTTCATCTTGAGGACCGTCTGGCCCGTGCCTTCCACGATCCCTCTCGTGTGCTTTCCTGTCGTGTAAACATCGACTGCGGAGTTCGTGTCATTGATGATCATCACCTTTGTGTGCCACCTGCTCACCTCCACTGCCTGACCCACAATGCCTGCCGGGGTGACGACCGGCATTTTTTCCCTGACTCCCGCACTCTTCCCCTTGTCTATGATGATGCACTTGAACCAGTTCATGACGTCTTCGCCGGTCACCCGTGCTGCAATCATCACATTCGGTTGTTGTTCGACCATGTCGAGGAGCGCTTTGAGCCTCTCGTTTTCCTTCTCCAGCTCGGCAATCTTCTGGTTTTCCACCTCCATGGACTCGATCTTCTTTTTCAGCTCTCCGTTTCTCCTCTTCACATCGATGAGGTTGATGTAGCTGCCGAGAAGGTCATCGACAACGCGTACAGGCGTGCTCATGACTTTGAGCACAGGTCCTATACCGCCTGTGAGATAGAACTTCGTCTTCGAGTAGCCCCTCTGGACGGGGGTTATGTCGGTGAAAAGAAGGAAAGAGAAGGCCAATATGAGGAAAGCCGTGATTATGACGAGGGTACCTTTCAATGCCGCTCTTTACTTGCCCTAAAACTTTGCCGCTATTTCCTTGAGAAGGTTCATCTCGTCGAGGACCCTTCCGGCGCCCTCCACCACAGCGGTGAGAGGGTTGTCCGCTACGATTACGGGCAGCCTCGTAACCTCTTTGATGAGCAGGTCGAGATTCTTGAGCATGGCCCCTCCCCCTGACAGGACTATTCCTTTGTCCACGATGTCGGCGGCCAACTCCGGCGGCGTCCGTTCCAGGGCGAGTCTGACCGAGTCGACGATGGCGTTTACCGGCTCGGCGATAGCCTCACGGATGTCTTTCGAGGAGATTTCGAGCGTCTTGGGGATGCCCCCCACGAGGTCTCTACCCTTTATCTCCATATCAAGCTCCTGCTCATTCTGGATAGGGTAAGCCGAGCCTATGTTGATCTTGACGAGCTCTGCCGTTCTTTCCCCTATGAGCAGATTGTACTTCCTCTTGATATACTGTATGATGGCCTCGTCGATTCTATCTCCCGCGATTCTCACCGAATTGCAGTAGACGATGCCGGACAGGCTGATGACCGCCACCTCGGTGGTGCCGCCGCCTATGTCGACGATCATGTTGCCGCTCGGCTCGGTAATGGGCAGGCCCACGCCGATTGCGGCGGCCATGGGCTCCTCGATGAGGTAGACCTCCCTGGCCCCGGCCGATTCCGCCGATTCCTTGACAGCCCTCTTTTCCACCGGGGTAATGCCCGAAGGGATGGATATGACGATTCTGGGACGGGCATAAGATTTCTTGTTGTGTATCTTCTGGATGAAGTACTTGAGCATCGCCTCGGTCACTTCGAAATCGGCAATGACGCCGTCCTTGAGGGGGCGTATGGCCACGATGCTCCCTGGGGTCTTGCCCAGCATCCTCTTGGCTTCCTCTCCCACCGCGATGACCCTCTTGGCCCCACGCTGGTCCTGATGCACGGCGACGACCGAAGGCTCGTTGGTAACGATGCCTTTCCCCTTGAGGTATACAAGCGTGTTTGCCGTGCCTAGGTCAATGGCGAGATCCTTTGAAATAAAACCGAACAAGGCATCGAGCATTCGTTAGCTCTCCTTGAAACAGCTGTTGAAAAGCAACAGCTAATATACTATTTTAAAATATCAAAATCAACGAGAACGAAGTCGCTAGTTTAAACGGGACGGAGAAAAATGTTACGAACCATGCGAAAACACGGGAGCAGGTGGGTGCTTGGCTTTCTCGTCGTTATCATCAGCGTCGTCTTCGTCTTCACCTTTGGTTTCAGCAACAAAGGGCGGGCGGACAAGATCGTGGCACGGGTAGGCTCACATAAGATATCGGCCTCGGAATACCAGGATGCCTACATGAAGATGGTCAACACCTACAGGCAGCTCTACGGAGGCAAGGTGGATGAGAAGGCCTTGGGCCTCAGAGAGATGGTGATGAACCAGCTCGTTGACAAGTACGTGCTCCTCAAGAAGGCTGAAGATCTGGGCATCGGCGTCTCGGAAAGGGAGTTCATGGAGAACCTCGTTGGGATGGGCGCCTTCAACAGGAATGGCGCCTTTAGCAGGGATATCTATCTGGACTTCCTGCGGAGGAACAATCTCGAGCCGAAAGCGTTCGAGGAGGGCAGGAAAGAGGCAATGACCATTGGCAAGCTCGTGAGCATTATTGAAGACAACGGGAGCGTTGTTGACGAGAAGGGGGCCCACGAGAGCTACCTTAGGGAAAAGGGGCAGGTGCGGATGTCATTCGCCGTATTCGACGAGGATCAGTATAGAGAGAAGGTGACGGTGGAGACCGCTGAGCTGGCAGCCCTGTACGACAAAGAGAAGGCGACGCTCCGTTCTGAGAATACCCTTCACCTGAAGTATATGGTGATCGACGAAAAGAGCGGGGTCAGAGATGACCAAGCCTACGTGGATCTCCTGAAGTCCAGGGACCTGTCTGCCTATGGAAAAGAAAAGGGCATCGAGGTCGTGGACCTGGGAGTGCTGAAGGAGAGTGATGTTGTTTCGAAGTTCGGAAAGCTGAACATTCGGGACGCGCTCAAGGGCATGGGCAAAGGCGATGTCTCATTGCCCGTCCGGGAGGGGGACAAGTCTCTCATTTTTCAGATAGTCGACCGGGAGGAGGGAAAGCCACTCGATAAGGAAGAGGCATTCAAGATTCTGAGGGCGAGGCTCGCGGGGGAGAAGGCCAGGCTGATGGCCCGCGTCATGGCCGAAGACGCCGCGAAGGGAAAGGGCACCGCTTTCACCAGGGACACGGGATTCCTGCCGAGAAGCAGCACTGCCATCCCTGGGTTGGGAGAGATTCCCAAGGAAGATCTGGCCGTTTTCGCCCTGTCCAAGGGTCAGACTTTTCAGAAGCCGGTGGAGATTGGCGGCAAGTTCTACGTATTTACCTGCGTCGACGAAAAACAGCCGGATGCCGGTCAGTGGGAGAAGGACAGAGGAGTCTACAGCCGGATCTATGCGGGGCAGATGAGGAATGCGTACCTGGCCGCTTTCATGGAAGACCTGAAGAAGACCCTCAAGGTGAAGATCAACTGGGACGACATCTAAAGAGAGACGCCTCAGAGGGCAGCTTTCCTGAAGCTAAAAGAGCGGGTCCTCGCACCCGCTGCTCCCTGTGCGTCTTATTGGGCGGGGAGTCTCGCGCTTTCGGATGTCTAGGAGCTTTCTGCCGATGATCATCCTCGGGATAGATACCTCATGTGATGATACGTCTGTGGCAGTCCTGGACAACAGAACGGTGCTCTCCAATATAGTGTCGAGCCAGGTGTCGGTCCACGCCCTGTTCGGCGGTGTAGTGCCGGAGATTGCGTCGAGGAGACACGTGGAGGTGGTGGACCGCATATTCGGCCGGGCACTCGTTGATGCTGGATTAACAGTAAGAGACATAGAGATACTTTCCGTAACACATGGACCAGGCCTGATCGGCTCGTTACTCGTGGGTCTCTCTTTTGGCAAAGGTCTTGCCCTTTCCACCGGGATGCCCCTTGTGGGGGTAAACCACATCGAGGCCCATGCGATGAGCATCTTTCTTGACCGGGAAGTGGATTTCCCCTTTCTGTCTCTTGTTGTATCAGGAGGTCACACTGTTCTTCTTCTCTTCTCAGATGCGGCCGACTTCCGAGTGCTCGGGAGCACGAGGGACGACGCAGCAGGAGAGGCCTTCGATAAGATCGCGAAATATCTCGGCCTCGGCTATCCTGGAGGAAGGGTGATAGAAGAGCTGGCCCGGGCAGGAGACCCGGCATACGTCTCATTTCCCCGCCCCATGGCAGAAGAGAACAACTATGATTTCTCCTTCAGCGGTTTGAAGACGGCATTCATAAACTACGTGAATAAATGCGGCATAAGCGACGAGAATCGTTGCCATGTGCTGGCTTCGTTTCAGGAGGCGGCTTGTGATATCTTGTCCCTGAAGACAATACGCGCCGCATGCGACGCCGGGGTGAAGACCGTCGTCATGGGAGGCGGTGTCGCATCCAACGAAAGGCTCCGCCGGATCATGGGCGAGCGATGCACGGAGAGGGGCATTTCCGTCTACGTTCCTAGCCCAGGATACTGCACGGATAATGGCGCGATGGTTGCGGTGACCGCCTCTTTCCATGCAGCCAAAGGCCTCTTTTCTCCCATGGACATTAGGGCGTTTTCGAGGATGCGCTGGTGACGGAGCAGGTGCTCAAGAAGAGCCTTGGTCAGCATCTCCTCAGGGACAGGAACCTCCTGGCCAAGATGGTGAGACTTACCGGGGTGAGCAAGGCGGATCTCGTGGTAGAGATAGGCCCTGGTCAGGGGGATTTCACGAGGTGCGCGGCTCAAGCGGCGCGGGCTGTCTATGCCGTTGAGCTGGATGAGCGGTTCAGGGACCGGCTGCGGGTTTTGGAGGGGGAGTACCCGAACGTGAAGGTGCTCTTCGGCGACATATTGAAGGTGAGGCTGTCCGACCTATGGCCAGGGTCGACCTTCACGGTGATGGGCAACATCCCTTACCATATCACCGGGGAGATACTCTTCAAGCTCCTCGCCGAGAAGAGAGCGGTAAGGGCCGCATACATGACGATGCAGAAAGAGGTCGCCCAGCGCCTCGTAAGTGGCTCCCACGCGAGGAGCTACGGCGCTTTGTCCGTCATATTCCAGCTATACGCGACAATGAAGATCCTTCTGTGGGTGAGGCCGGCCTTGTTCATCCCCCCGCCCAAGGTGGAGAGCGCCTTTGTCTCTCTTATCTTCAAGGATGGCGAAGCTGCGGATGAGGGTTTGATAGACTTCGTCAAGAGGTGTTTTCGGCACAAGAGAAAAATCCTCCGCCATGCCCTGGAAGACCGGTACACATCAAGACAGATCGAGGGTCTCTTCCGCCGCATGGCCTTTCCGGCAGCCGTGCGGGCCGAGGAGATAGAGCCTGCTGGGTTTATGGAGATGCATCGATTCTTAGAGGGAGAAACGAGGCATGCGTGAAACCGTTGCCTTCACCACCACCATCCCCGTGGAGGTGCTCTTTGCCGCCGGTGTCATACCGTGCGACCTCAACAATATCTTCGTAACCGACGCTGACCCCCTGCACTACGTAACGCGTGCGGAAAAGGACGGTTTCCCAAAGAATATGTGCAACTGGATAAAGGGGCTCTACGGCGTAGTCATGGAAAGGGAGATCAGCGCGGTCGTGACGGTTCTCGAAGGGGATTGCAGCAATACGAGGGCCCTGGCTGAGATACTGACCTACAAGGGCGTGAGGATTATCCCCTTTTCTTTCCCCTACGATAGGGACCGGGAAGCCCTCACGAGGGAGATGACGAAGTTCATGGCTGCTTTCGGCATGGATTGGCGAAAGGTCGGGGAAATGGGTGCACCCATGGAGGCGGTCAGACGGAATCTCTCGGAGATTGACCGGATGACATGGAGCGACAGGGTCGTGAGGGGCCGGGAGAACCATCTATGGCAGCTCTGCGCCTCCGATATGGAAGGGGATTATCTAGGCTATAAAGAGAGGACTGAGGCGTTCATAGAGAAGGCAAAGAAGAGGCAGCCCTTGGGGGGCATACCCGTGGGATACGTGGGGGTGCCCCCCATCAGCCCGGACCTTTACGAGTTCGTGGAAGAGTCAGGGTGCCACGTCGTCTACAACGAGGTACAGCGGCAGTTCGCCCTGCCTTTCTTTTCAGGAGATATGGTGGATCACTACCTTTCCTACACGTATCCCTACGGCATATTTGCGCGTCTCCAAGATATCAGGCATGAAATAGAGAAAAGGGGGCTGAAGGGGCTCATCCACTACGTGCAGGCCTTCTGCTATAGGACCATCGAAGACATTATACTGAAAGAGACCCTCGGCATCCCGATAATCACCATAGAGGGCGACCTGCCGAAGCCTCTTGACACGAGAACCAGGCTGCGTCTCGAAGCGTTCGTGGAAATGTTGGGGGCGCAAGAAGGGTAGATGGAGGCCGTCAAGAGACTAACGATCAACAGACGGGGTATAGGTTTTTTTAAGGCGATACTCGAGTCATACGAGGAAGTGGCTCTCATGACCGTGCTCGACGGACGGACAGGACGGATCGAGCTAACCTATCCATCCACGGCCGAGGTCGATCTTGAAGCGATCATTGCGGACCTTGCGAGGTTCGATGTCGTAATCACGGAGGCAGAGGATGTTTGATCAGATGAAGGTGTTGAGGGCCTTGCAGAAGGGATCTGCCCTGTATGCAGACATCTTCGACGAGGAGACGGCCTACACCCTCATTCAACTCGAATCGGAGAAGATAGAGAAGCTGGAGAAGGGGCTGGACAAAGGCGTGGGCCTGCGCGTGATAAA
>CAYZAF010000326.1:0-15294 GCA_964476435.1 uncultured Syntrophaceae bacterium | reverse complement strand
ATCACCGATGACCATGGACTCCGGCGCGTTGCCGATCTCCTTCATCGCTGAAATCATGATATCCATGTCGCGCAGCTTTCTGCCTCCCAGGCCGCAGGAAATGGTGTCCATGATGCACTTTTTTGCATGGGCCACCACTGGCGCCGGCAGGTCCTCGAATCTCCCGTTGGTTACGTAACCGACCAGTTTCTCTGTTTCACTCATCTCGTGTTGTCTCCTTTTGTTCGGCATCCAAGGCAGCTCCCTCGCGCTACCTTTCGTCTACGCTCCATGAGCACTCCTTCCTCAATCGATGACGCCGAGTCCTTTCCCGCTCTTTTGCAGCGGCAGCGGACCCTGATCCGTTACGAGAAACGTATCGCCTATCCAGACACCCCCGCCTGAAGGCAGAAGGACGTGTGGATGGACGACAATGATCATGCCGGGCGCCAGTTCCGCTTCTTCTTTCGTGTCGAGGATAGGGCGTTCGAAAATATCGAGACCCTGGGAGTGACCAGGGTGGAGGCCCATTTTGTGTCCGCTCTCCTCTATGGCCGAGGCGATCGCCCAATAAACTTCCTTTGCCTTGACCCCTGCTCGCAGGAGAGAACATGCCGCGTTTTCAGCCTGCAGGCACAGTCCGTACGCGACTTCGGCTTCTTTCGTAGGCTGCCCCAGACAGAGAGTCCGCTCCAGTTGCGTATAATAGCCCCCAGGACCTGACACCTCGGCATTGAACAACACTATGTCGCCCTTCTCGTAAGTGTCCGTGGCCAGATCCAAGAATTTTGCCAACGGCCGGGGATCGGCCGACATCATGAAGTAGGTGTTCTCCGCCCCATTGCGCTTCACCACGTGGTCGACCTCGATGAATGCCTCTGATTCGGTGCGGCCCGGTCTGACGAGATCCTTGAAGACTTTGAAAGCAATGTCCGTGAGAGCCGCAGACTTCTTGACCCAGCCCAGTTCCTCCTCTGACTTGATCATGCGGGCCTCATCGATGAGATCACCCGCCTCCACAAGAGTTACATTTTGGAGCGCCCCGGTTAACTGGACGTACGTCTCGGCAAACATGGTGCTGAGGCTGCAGATACCCACCCGCTTGCAGCCGGTCTTCCTCACCGCTGCTGCAGCATGAGCAGCTGTCGACCCCGGAGCTGCCCTCATACCCAGATACCTCTGTATTACGAGGGAACGCTCCGCGGTGCGCGCGAGAAAGAGGGGCTCACCCTCTAAAGGGAAGACCAGGAATTCCCCCGCAAACGGCTCTGCCCAATTGGTGAGATACCTAAGGTATCCGGTACTGGCAACAAAACGCACCCCCGAGACAAGGAGAAGCTCCAGCCCCCTCTCCTTCATCTTTGTCCGTACCACATGGTAGCGTCGCTGCAATTCTCCTTGAGATATACGGTCTTCCGGCGCTGTCACTTTTCCCCCCTGTGAGAAGCCTTCTCGCTCTATTTCTTTATGGAATTGTGATGGAGCAGGTGTTTCTCGATGTAATCCATGTTCAGCTCCATCCCGAGACCCGCCCCTTCCGGCTTGTAGAGCACGCCGTTTCGCATGGGTGGGTTGATACGGTCGGTAATTCCTTCCTTAATGTCATCCGTGCTATATCCGCCGTGCACGTTGTAAATGCCAACGATCTCATCAGCGACCTTCTTTGGCTTGGAGGCAAACGAGAAGTGTGACGATATGGCGTACTCCAGGGCAGGGCTGTTGTAAATCGAATAGATGCAGGTGACGAAGTTCGCCTGGGCCATCTCAACGTAGCGGCGCATCTTCACAAGGCCTCCTATCCTGCTCGGAGCAGCGTGGAGATAATCGACGAGATTAAACTTCATGAAACGGAGGGCATCCTTTATGGTCCAGGCGCTCTCGTCCGCGGCAAGGGCCTGTCTGGTGTGCTGCCGCACCTTGCAAAACCCGTCGAAATCATCGCGGTGCACCGGTTCCTCAATGAACTTCATGCCGTATTCTTCGGTAGCATTGATGATCTTGATTGCCCCGTCCGCGCTGTAGGCCTGGTTCACGTCCACGCATAGTTCGGCGTTCTCGCCGATTGCCGACCGGATTTGGCGGGTGCGCTCCAGGTCGAGATCGAAGTCGCCGCTCCATTTCATTTTGACGCCGGCATAGCCGCGATCTACAAACTCCTTTGAGATCTCTGCCATCTTCTCCGGGGTATCGAGGAGCACGATCCATTCCTGACGGATCTCTTCCCTCTGGGCGCCACCGAGGAGCTGATAAATGGGAACTCCATAGATACGCGCCATCAGGTCGTGCAGGGTAAAATCGATCGATGACTTGGTCATCGTCTGACCCACACAGAGGCGGTCCATCTTGTCAACAATGGCGTTGATATTGAAGGGATTCTCTCCGAGGAGTACGTTGGGAGCGAAATACTCCTCGACGAGCTGGACCGCGCCTCTGATGTTTTCGCCTGAAACAGGCGGCCAAAGGGCGCCACCGGCACCGATGCCGTAGGCCCCCTCGTCCGTCCATATCTTCATTACGAGGTAATCACCCACGTACCGAGACCCGAATGCAAACTTAATCGGTCTGACGTAAGGGATTCTTACAGCCCACAATTCCACACGGTCGATCTTCATTGGTCCCTCCAAGAATTTTCCCTTAAGGTTATATGCCTTTTTCCAAGGGGTAATTTCGGTTCCCTTGATGTCGCCTTAAGCCCCAACAACAGACTCACCGTAGATCGATCGATATCCCCTTTAACCGGGTATACTCTTCAAGGCCTGCGAAGGCGTTTTCCTTGCCGAAACCGCTCTGTTTGAAGCCACCCCAGGGCTGCTCGACCGACGTGATCAGGTGGTCGTTTATCCAGACAAAACCGGCTTCCAGTTCCTCGGCAAGCCTCAATCCTCGTGCCGCGCTCCTTGTCCATACGGAGGCGCAAAGCCCCATCATGCTGTCGTTCGCGAGATGCACTGCCTCGGCTTCTGAGGAGAACCTGAGCATACAAGCCACAGGACCGAAGATCTCTTCTCGGGCTATCACCATGTTCTGCGTGACATCTCCGAAAACAGTGGGCATGACAAAGTAGCCCCTGTTCAGAGGTGGCGTCGCCGGCCGTTTTCCTCCGAGAAGCAGCCTCGCACCCTCCTCTATTCCCGACTTGATATACCCTTCCACCTTGTCCCTGTGCTGCGCGCTCACGACCGGCCCCATGTCGGTACTTTCTTCGGTTGGGTCGCCTACGACTATCTTCTCGGAACCCGCAACGAATTTTGCAGCGAACTCATCGTAGAGCTTTTCATGGATATAGTATCTGCCGGGTGAGGCACATACCATCCCCGTGTTGGCGTACGAACAGAACACTGCTTTAGAGACAGCGGCATCCACGTCTGCGTCTTCGAGAACCACGAACGGATTTTTCCCTCCAAGCTCCAGGGTGAGACGCTTCACCGTTTGGCTGGCCGATGCCATGATGGCTTTCCCCGCTTCACAGCTTCCCGTAAAGGATATGAGATCGACACCGGAGTGCGAAGCGATCGCCTCCCCAACGGTCTCTCCGGGTCCTGTCACTATGTTTATCACTCCCGCGGGCATGTCAAGTTCCTCCAGCATCTCACCGAGCCTCAGGATCACCAGTGAATCTATGCTCGGAGGCTTGACCACACATGTGTTACCCATGGCGAGAGCCGCCCCCAGCTTGATGCACATGACCCTGAGCGGAACGTTCCACGGTATGATGAGACCGCATACGCCCACAGGCTCCAGTCGGCGGAAGAACGCTGTCCCTTTGCCGACCGGTATGGCATCGCCCGCTACGGCCCTGCTTGCCTGGGCTGCGTACTCAAGGCTCTCAGCCGCATAGGTTGTCGAAGCGATAGCCCTTCTTTTCGGTGTGCCGTGATCCAGCGTGTCGAGCGCCGCAAGCTCGGCCAGGTGCCCCCTGATAGTACCGGCTATGGCGTTCACAATTGTGCTGCGCTCGACTTGCGCGGTCCCCGACCACTGGGGAAATGCCTTGCGGGCAGCTTCCACGGCCCTATCAACATCCGGTTTATCCCCCAGAGGCACCCGCGCTATTTCCTCTTCCGTGGCCGGATTGACGACCCCGTAAGTCTCACCCGATTGTGCGCTGACCCACTTACCTCCTATCCACATCTTGTAGTTCTGCATGACCGACCCTCCATCGCTCCTATCTACATCACCACGCCCTTCGCCTTAAAGAGTGCCATATACTCGCCGGACATCTCTATCCATGGCGACCGAAAGCCCCGAGGGACAAGGGCACGGGAAATGCGATTTCTCCCCGTTGCCTTTTCCTGCCCCTATATGGCAGTTCCCCCATCCACGTTGAGAGCACTGCCTGTGAACATGGAAGACTCGTCAGACGCAAGGAACAAGGCTGCGTAGGCAACGTCCTCGGGCTTCACGAGTCGTCCCAGGGGGATCATCTTTGTTCTTTGCCGCTTGTTTTCCTCCAGCTCTCCGTCCGTGCCTGCTGCGAGGAATTTTCTCAGCAAAGGGGTTTCGGTGGAGTCCGGGTTGATTGCGTTGACCCTGATATTGAATCGCGCCAATTGCCACGCCAGGGACTTTGTCAGCCCTACGACCGCAGCTTTCGAGCTCCCGTACGCGCAATTGGCTCTTGGCTGGAGCGACGCCATCGAGGCAGTGTTGATGATGCAGCCACCACCATTCTTCTTCATCTCCGGTACCGCAAACTTCGCGATCCAGAAAATGCTTTTCACGTTAACCGCGAACGTTTGATCCCACTCTTCACCGCTGATATCGTCGAGCCCATGGGGCCAGACGTAGTACGCCGCGTTATTGAAAACAATGTCGATCTTTCCGAAAGTGTCGACAGCCGTTTTGATGAGCGATTGAATCTCTTTTTCAGAGGCGACATCCGCACGGACATACGTAGCTTCCCCTGACCCTGCTCTGATGGCATCGACCGTTTCTTGTCCGAGGGCATCGCTAATGTCGGATACCACTATTTTTGCGCCTTCCCTCGCAAAGAGCAACGCCGATGCCCTTCCAATTCCAGAAGCCGCCCCCGTGATTACGGCTACCTTGCCTTGTAATCGCATTTCAAGAACCTCCTTCCCGTGACCTTCCCCCTGAGTCTCTATCTTTTGGGCCCGCCTTTTCCCTCGCTCAGCTTGTGCTCGACGAAGGGTCATTTTGACGGCATCACGAATTTCCCTGACTTTACCGTCACAAAAAGAATGTCCTTAACGCCGAGGGTATAGTTCCTTCCGATTTCGTAGCTCGCTGTGGTGCTCACCCGGCCGGTTGCTATGGGAAAGTTCTTTATCTTGTAGAAACCCTCACGGATTGCCTCGGGGGAATCTGGGTCGCCGCTCAGTCGAATCGCTTCGGCCAAGATGCGCGCTGCATCCCATGCCCGGGGAGCCTTGTCGTCATCATGGCGCTTCTTCGTGTATTTCGCATAGTTATCCCATATAGTCTTCACGATGGGCTTGTTGAGATCGATGACGGATTGCCCCTCCCAATCCTCCCACAATTCCGGCGGGGACACCTCGAGACTGTTGGCGAGCAGTATCGAACCGGTAATCGAAAGCGGCTTCCAGTCAATGGTCTTGAGGTTTCTTGCCCAGACAATCTGATCGGCAACATAGTTTTGGCAGAGCACAACTTCCGCACCCGCATTCTTCAGCTTCATTGCCTGTATAGTGAGGTCCTTGCTGTTTGGCTCGCAGAGCACGTAGGCTACGAAATCGAGACCAAACTGGGAGTAAGTCTTTTGGAGAATGTCAAGCATATCGGTGCCGAAGGCCTGGGTCGTGGCCATGTAGCCCAATTTCTTGTAGCCCAGTTCTTTTGCCCTGTTGAGCATGGCAACCGTCTGGTCGTAGTTCGTGGTGTAGCTTCTGAAGAACCAGGATTTCCCCTGCTTGTCGACGAGCTTGTCTGAGAGGGGACCGGATGCGATTACGGGAATCTTGTTCTGCTCCGCCCAAGCCTTCGCAGCGACGGCTCCTGCGGAATTGTAGCCGTAGAATATGGCCACGCACTTATTGAGCTCCTTGTGCATCTTCAGCGTTCCCACGGTCTTTGTCGGATCTCCGCCGTTATCGACCACAAAGAGCTTTATCGGACGGCCGTTCACACCACCGGCAGCATTTATCTCCTTGACCGACATTTCGAAGGCGGGAAACTCCGACGTCCCTTCGGGGGCGCTTACACCGGAAAAGTCCTCAGTCACCCCTATGTTGATCGGCTTTGCCTGTTCCGCCGATGAAGTTTGGGCAAAGAGGAAAATGATTCCCAAAGCAGTCAACGCGACTACCAACACAGCCATACCTCTCATTAGCTTCATGATGCTCTCCTCCTTCTTCGGTAAGTCGAATGGTTTCTCTTCTTGCGGACGCTCCATTCCAAGGGGCGATTCGCTTGTCCGGTATTCTTTTCCCTAAAAGCTCGCCTCCCTCTTTTGTTTGATGACAAATGGACTGAAAACTGCACCTCCACGCATGGGAATTGCCGATGCTAAATCCCAAGATAGCTCTCCCTCACTTTGTCGTCCTTCAGGAGATCTTTTCCGGCCCCTTCGAGCACTATCCGCCCGCCTTCCAAAATGTACGCCCGCTGGGCCATCTCCAGGGCAATCAAAGCGTTCTGCTCGACCATGACGACGGTGAGCCCTTGCCTGTTCAATTCCAGAAGAACCCTGCAGACCGTATCGACCACCATCGGGGCCAGGCCCAGAGACGGTTCGTCCATCAGGAGCACCTTCGGTTCAGCCATCAGGGCGCGCCCGAGCGCGAGCATCTGCTGCTCACCGCCGCTGAGCGTACCCGCAACCTGGTTCATCCGGTCCTTGAGCACAGGAAAAAGATCGCACACGTAGTCGAGAAGAACTTGCCTTCCCGAAGATCCAAGTTTTGCATATTTCAGGTAGCAGCCAAGGAGCAGGTTCTCCCGGGTAGTGAGCTCAGCGATAATCTGTCGGCCTTCCGGTACCTGAATGATGCCGAGCCCTATGATCTTGTGGGCAGGTAGCTTGCCGATGTCTCGGCTATCCAAGAGGATTCTCCCTTCGCTGCACGGGAGCAGGGCAGAGATGGTTTTCAGAAGGGTGGATTTTCCCGCCCCGTTTGCACCGATTATGCTCACCATTTCCCCGTCGCCTACATGCAATGACACGTCTGTGAGAACTCTTACCCTGCCGTATCCCGAATGAATATGCTCTACCTGGAGCACGTCAGTACTCCTTTCCGAGATATGCCCGTACCACCGCAGGATTGCTGCCGATTTCTTTCGGGGTGCCCTCTGCTATTTTTGAGCCCACGTCGAGAACATGCACCTCGTCGCTGATATTCATCACCAGCCGCATATGATGCTCGATCAAGAAAATCGTCGTGCCTCTTGCGACGATGGCTTTGAGAATCCCCTGGAGCCTGTCCTCTTCAGCAGGATTCAGGCCTGCTGCCGGTTCGTCAAGGAGCACCAGCTGTGGCCGAGCTGCGATCGCGCGGGATAGCTCTAGCAGACGCTGCTGCCCGTGAGGGAGGTCGAACGCCCTTTTGTATGCCAGCTTTTCCATGTCGGTGAGCCTCAGCATCTCAAGGGCATAGTGGCGTACCTCGGATTCTTCGGCTCGGACGGACCGGGCATTGACAAGGGTACGGGGCAGCGTTCCTCTCCTGGCCCAGTGGTGCGTCCCCACCATTACGTTCTCCAGGACGGTCATTTCTGAGAAGAGCTTTGTGAGCTGGAAGGTGCGCACAATGCCCAACGCCGCAATATCGTGCCGGGAGAGGCCATCGATGCGCTTTTCCCGGAGAAAGACGCTGCCTTCGCTGGGCTGATGTGTTCCGCTGACAATGTTAAGAAAAGTCGTCTTTCCTGCACCGTTCGGACCGATCAACGTCGTTATCGTTCCTCTCTTCACGGAGATATCAACTTTGTTCAAAGCCCTCAGGCCGCCGAAATCTTTCGAGACACCTCTTGCGGCAAGGAGAACGTCATCTGCTTTCGTTTCGTTCATAACCTGATGGCAGCACCCGGTCCATTTCCGTCGAATGGAACGATGCTGCTGCGCCTCCCCCCTCGCCCGTAGGCCGACGGCCACGAGTCGAGGATCGTCCCTACAATGCCGCTCGGGAGAAACCTGAGGATTCCGAACAGAATCAGCCCTTGAACGAGATACATGTAGTGCTGAATCGCGATGAGGAAATATGGTAAGCAGACCATGATTCCGGAGCCGATAACGGGACCGAGAATCGTCGCTGGACCGCCGACGCAAAACATGACGAGGATTTGGAGACTGGCCGCTATTGAAAACGTATCGGGACTGATAAAACCGGCCTGTTGCTCATACAGGGCTCCGCCGACTGCTGCAAGGCCGGCGTTCAGCAGCCAGCCCATCCTTCGATAGTGCTCTACATCGACGCCCATTGCCTCCGCCGCATCTTCATCGTCCCTTATTGCTTTGAACGCACGGCCGATCCTGGAGTTGACCAGCCGATATTCGACGACCAAAGCGGCGACAAGGAACGCAAGAATAAAGTAGTAATAAAACAGGTAGCCCATTTCACGGCCAAATAGCACGAGATGAGGCACAACCATGCCATCTGTCCCTCCGGTGATGTCTTTGAATCTTTCGAAGAGAAGATATATGGCTACGCCAAAGGCCAACGTTCCTATGGCCATGGAGTGGCTCCGGAGCCGCAGAAGGGGCCAGCTCACAAGCCACGCCACCAGAAGCGCAACGAGCACACCGATCGGGAAGGTTACGCCATAGTGCCAGCCCAGCCTGGCTTCGAGGATGGCGGGGATGTAGGCGCCTATGCAAAAGAAACCTGCGACGCCCAGGTTGATCTGACCGCAGTACCCCATGAAAATATTCATGCCTATGGCGAGAATTGCATATATGAAAATGATTCGGATGACGTACAGGTAGAACTCGCCCAATACGGAAGGCAGCGCGATCACCAATATTGTTGCGATCAGTATGGCCAGGTTTCTGGCCCGGTTTTCTCTCATGGCAGATCGCACCGGAGATACCACATACGAATCTACTTCACCCTCTTCCTTCCACTCATGAATCCTGGAAACAGTCCACTCGGTTTGACCGTAAGGACGATCATGAGGACGAGAAAAGTGACCACCTCAGCGTGCGTCGAGGAGAAAAATCCCGTAAGCGACGAGCGGATGAGGCCCAGGGTCAGTCCTCCCAGGACAGCGGCGTAAGGATTTCCCCAGCCACCGATAATGGCGGCAATGAATCCATTGATTCCCAAGATGAGTCCGTCCAGAGCGGTAAAAGCAGAAAGGGGGGCCGCCATGATTCCTGCTACGGCCCCAATGACACCACTCGCGAGGAATGCGAGACCCATCATCTTTGATGTCTGGATTCCGAGCAGTGTGGAGACTTCCCGGTTGAACCCGATTGCCCTCAGCGCCGTGCCCAAAATAGTCTTATTCAGGAACAGCCAGTAACCAATCACCAGGACAACGGTAGCGACGATGATGAGGACCGCCTGGCTGTCCACAGAAAACCCTTCTATTCTTAATGGATTGGGCCCGAAGAAGGGATTGATGGGCATATACCAGAAGTGCGTATAGGCGCCTACACTGCCTGCGGCAATCGTGCCCATCGCCATAGCGCCGAGCATGATCGGAAAGGGGCGTGAGCCCCTCCTGACGAGGGGCTTCACGATTGCCCAATGGGTCAGAAGTCCGAACAATCCTCCTCCCGCCACGCCGAGGGAGATCGATGCCCACAGAGGCAGATGAAGAACGGTCAAGCAGAACCAGCAAACTGCTACGCCGAACATCGCGAAGTCGCCTTGCGCGAAGTTTACCAATTGGGAGGCATTGATCACGATAGTATAGGCCAGACCTGCGAGACCAAAAAGGCTTCCTATGGAGATACCGGCAAGGATGATACGCAGCAAGTTTTCCAGAGAATACATGGCCTAAGACCCTCCGGAAACGGTGAGGATCGTCGGCGTATCACCCTGGAGGGAGAGGGTCTTTGCATTCCCTCGGGCTTTCCCAATACGACGCCCCCCTGAATCGAACGTGCGATCACTCATATCTGATGTCTGACAATAGAATTTATCCGGTCATTTTGTCAAGAAAAAACTGTGAAAAACGTTCTTCCTTGACAAATCATCGGGAGTTATGTGGTAATTATCAGACATATGCCTACCACATTCAAGTCAATCAAGAATCCGTCCCGTATGTCTGACGAGATAGTTCGCCAAATAGAAGATAAGATACTGATCAATGAATTGGAGCCGGGTTCCATCCTTCCGTCCGAAGGTGAACTGATGAAGCAGTTCGGGGTCAGTCGCAGTACCGTAAGGGAAAGCCTGAGGATGCTTGAGGCCGTTGGAGTGATCAAGGTCAGACAGGGCCAACGGGGCGGAGCGGTGGTCACCCGCGTCACGAACGATTTCATCAGCGACTTTCTTTTCAAGGCTCTTCGCCTTGGGAGGATCCCGGGCGAGAGCATTGGACAGTTTAGGATCGTGGTCGAGCCGGCTATGGCCTCCTTCCTCGCAACACAAGGAGAAATAAGCCCGACCTTGATGGCTCAGCTTGAGAGCAATATTCGCGAGGCGCAGAAAATATACGACGGCAAGCAGGTTACGGGTTACAGGAACATGGAGTTCCACGTCCTTCTGGCCCTTGCAACGGGAAACCCTATGTTCATCATTATGTGGAACACGTTGAGATCCAGCCTGGCCCTGATTTCGTCGACGGTTCTGGTCCCCCATGAGACGCAGAGGACCACGATCGAGTACCACAAAAAGATCCTGAACGCTATCAAGGAACGTGATCCTGAAAATGCATGGCTCCATATGCATAACCATCTGATCGAAGTGCACAAGGTGGTGAAGGACGTCGATTTCGGCGGGTATCGAGCGGATAGTTGATTCTCCCCTGAAAAGGCCCTTCCTTCACCGGGCCTATCCTTCTCAAGGAAAGGGCAGCATTGCGGCCGATTGTCTAAGGCACAAGATCTCTCCCGCCCCCTGCCGAAGAGCTAGTGCGAAAGCGATGCGACGTAGTGGTTCACGCCGGATCTGAGCCACCCTCGAGAGATGAATTGCCCCCGACCTACCAAGGGCTCCGGCACTCATATTGCGCATTCCCATCTCGGATGATAAGCTGATTGTTATCGCCGATTGAAAAAAGATACGAGCGTGATTCCGCCTTCTTGCGGCAAAGGCGAGGGGCAAAGATGTTGGTGAGCTGTACGAAGGCAATGCGGCGCCGGGAAGCGTTTCCTTCGGAAGCGGTGCTGGCAGGTGTCGTGGCTCAAGGGCCAATGAGCCGCTCTCCTCGCCGCATCACCAGCGCCTTAAGTCTACGAGGAGGAGGATAAATGGCCAATATTTTCGATCTTGCGGGAAGGGTGGCGCTGGTCACCGGCGGGGGCTCCGGCATAGGCCGGAGCATATGCGAAGGGTTGGCGGAATTCGGCGCGGATGTCGCAGTGGCAGACCTCAGCGAGGAGTCTGCCCACGAGACCGTCCAGTTATTAGCTAAGTACGGTCATCGTGCCATGGCCATCAAGGCGGACGTATCAAAGGCGAAGGACGTGGAGCGCATGGTACATCGGATTGTGGCCGAATACGGCAAGCTCGACATTGCGTGCAACAACGCCGGCGCTCTCGTGGGCAGGTACCGGATCCATGAGACCCCGGAGGAGCTTTGGGACAAGATCATGGCAATCAACTTCAAGGGGATCTTCCTCTGCACCAAGGCAGAGGTTGCGGTCATGCTGAAACAGAGAAAGGGGAGCATCATCAACACATCGTCCGTCGGTGCGATCCTCCCCGGAGACCCTGACACGATGGGCTCCATTTACGATTCGGCAAAGGCAGGCGTCATCACCTTCTCGAGAAAAGCTGCGGGTGAGTATGGCAAGGAGGGAATCCGCGTCAATGCCATCGCGCCGGGCATGATCATGGGCACGAACTTCGCTGCCGAGCGTAGAAAGAACGCTCCTGAGGCCTCCAAGGCAAAGGTCCAGCAGAGTCTCGCCAAGATGGCCCTCGGCCGCCCGGGCAGCGCCGATGAGCTGAAAGGCATCGTCGTTTATCTCGCCTCCGATGCGGCAAGCTATACCACGGGTCAGGTGTTCGTCATCGACGGTGGGATATCGTGAGGGGAAAATCAAAACGAAGGGGGACGTAATTATGAGAAGAAAAGGGATGCTGGCAAAGGGGGCTCTCGTGGTCTGTCTCGTCCTTGCTCTCCTCTCCGCTCTCGGCGCAAGACCGGCAGGCGCAGCCGACACGATCAAGATCGGACACGTGTGCAGCATTACGGGGTGGGCGGGCATGCTCGGCAGCCCGCAAAGGGATGCCATGCTGGCCATGGTGGACGACGTTAACAAGAGAGGCGGGCTCCTCGGGAAACAGGTGGAGGCCTTGATCGAAGACGACCAGAGCAATCCCACGACCGCAGTCATCGCAGCGACGAAACTGGTCCGGGACAAGAAGGTCGATGTCCTCGTTGGCACGACCTTGAGCGACTGCGCCATGGCCGTCTCGTCCCTCGCCGAGCAGGAGCAGGTCCCCTATATCGTGACCTCCCCCGTCGTCCTTCCTTTCAAGAAATGGGTTTTTCCCATCGGGCCCGGCGACGTGAAGATGGCTGCCCACGTGGTAGAGATGGCAGTCAACACCCTCGGTGCAAAACGGATAGCGTTGCTCCACGACACCGCCCTCTACGGGATGCAGGGGGCAAAGATCTTCAACAGGGACGTGGGCAAGTACGGCGCCTCCATCATCATCGAGCAGAGTTTCGACGTGAAGGACACCGACGTCGTGCCCCAGCTCACGAAGATCAAGGCAGCGAAGCCCGATCTCTTCGTTCTCTACAGCACCGGGGCGGCCTGCGTGGTGGTGGCGAAGAACTACAAGCAGCTCGGCATGACAACCCAAGTGCTCGGCGCCGGCGGTCTTGCAGGGCCTGATTTCTTGAAGAATGCCGGCAATATGGCGGACGAGATGAACTGGGTCATCGCGGTCCTGAAGATATCGATCGCTGAGAGCCTTCCGCCCAACGATTCGTACAGGAAGACCGTTTACGAGCCTGCCTTGAAGATCTTCGAGGAAAAGTACGGTGCAGGAAAGTCCCTCAACGTCTTCCACGTGAGCCCCATGGATGCCTTTACCATGGCCGAGCTCGCCATGAAGGCAGCCGGCTCGGACGACCGCGTCAAAGTGAGGGACGCCCTTGAGAAGGTGAAGTTCATGGGCCTCCTTGGCTATGTAGCTCCTGACGCTACGGATCATCAGGGAGGGAACGTAGACACCTCGAGCCTGGCGCTCTTCAAGAACGGGCAGTTCGTGCCGTACAAGAAGTAGCCCGAGATCGTAAGAAGAGAGCGGCCTTAAGGGTAAAGATACGAAAGGAAGATCCCCGGGGAGGACTGGAAGGTTGCTTTCCGCCTTTTTTACTCCACGAGGACTCCCTTGCTCACCGCCATGAGATCGCTGACAAGGGTTTCATAGTCGAGCTTCTTACCCTTCTTCTTCTCCCTCTCCGCTATCTTCTCCCGGTGAAATTCGAGTATCTCCCGCGGGAAGGGCAGGTTGCCGTGGTTGAGGTACCGTAAGGCCCCGGCTGAGTCCTTGATGCCCATCACCTTGCAGGGGCTTGCGGGGTTCGTGGCAAAGGGGTTGTCCAGGACGCCCGATTTGACGGCCTTGATGGTTCCTACTACCACGTCGCCGTCGCCGAATTCCAAGACCTTGTCCACAATGGACCGGACTTCAGCTTCCGCCATGCCGGTCTCGGTCGCAAGCTCCTTTTCGTCCACCTCGATCTTCTGGGTCTGGAGAAAATTCTCCATTGCCTTTGCGGTCCTGAAGGAATAGGCCGTATCCTCCTTGGTGGGAATACCCTTGGCCTCCGCTACTGTCCTGATGTCGTTTGCCTGGGCCCCGCATAGCTTGGCCATGAGGGTATTCATGAAGATCACCGCAAAAGCCGAGCCAACTTCCAGCGGGTACTGGACGAGCGAGAAGCTCACCGAGAGAAAGCCCTCTATGTCATCGTACCCAAGCTTCCTCAAGTACTCCCCCTTGAGACTGCGGAGCACGTTGGCAGTGGCGACATCCTGGGCCAGATTGCCGTGGGCCGCAAAGTGGAGCCTCGCGTTCCTTACCCCCTGCTCAGCCATCATGATCACCTGGACGAGAATGGCCGCGATCTGCAGGCTGGGGGGGATGCCCGCTCCGTAAAGGCCCTGGCACGAGGCGCAGATGGGAACGCCGTGCTCCTCATAGTAGCCTATCAACCTCTGCACGTATCGGTGGGTAGATATGGCTACCTCCAAACGAACCCTGCTGTGATGGTGCCAGAAATCCATGAGGGCGTCGGTGGCACCGGACGTGTGGCCCCCCGCATACCCTATCTCATCGATGAGCCTCGGGTCTGCTGCCCCGTATCGCATGGAGATAGGCAGATTGACCGCCTCGATCACCTTTCGGAAGCCTGCGACGCCGTGGTTCGCGAGGGGCAGGCCGTTGAGAACGGATCTTCCCCTTTTGCGGCTCTCGGCTATCCCGCGCTCGGCCTCTTCGTAGTTGTTCTGCCTCGAAAAGCTGTCGACCGAGGTGCCGAGGAGGTCCGCATGCCCCTCTTTCTCCACATAGGTGAGCAGCTCTATCTGCTCCTCGATGGTCGCCTTTCCCATACCCGTTATGGCGTATATCTCACCGTGCTCTCTCGCGTGCCTCAGCTTGTGAACATAAACCTTGTGGCGGGGCAGGCCCTTGTGAAACGCGATCGCCTCCTCCAGATTTACCTCTCTGCCGGTCGGCCACTGGGCGAGGACCTCTTGCCTCTCCCTGAAAAACTCCTCCTCGGTGAGCTTCCGGTTTCTCATGTCCATCACTGCCTCCTGCGTGAAGAAATATCTCCTTCCAGATCCCTGATTACCTCCCCAGGAGACGTGCCCGGCGGATAAACCCGGTCAATGCCCATTCCCTTGAACTTCTTCTCTGCCTCCTCCCATGCCATCGCGCCGACGAGGAGATAGCCGCCGAGATAGATGAGCACGTCCTTCAGCCCTGCTTCGATGCACTTCTCCCTCAGGCCGGGGATGAGCGTCTCTGCATGGCCGCTGAGCGAAGAGACGAGGATCGCGTCTCCGCTGGTCCCTATGGCTGCTTCCACGAACTCCTTCTGGGAGACCTGCGAACCGAGCGACACCACTTTGAACCCTGCCTCCCCCAGGGCGTACTCGAGGACCCTTATGCCGACGACATGCACGTCTTCCCCTATCACCCCGGTTATCACCGTCATCTTTGATTTGTCCTCATCCGTCATTGGACCCCTCTTTAG
>CAYZAF010000325.1:0-6923 GCA_964476435.1 uncultured Syntrophaceae bacterium | reverse complement strand
GATGCATCCGTGCTGCCCGCCTCCGGTGCTTCGTACCCTACAATCGACCCTCCGAAAATTGTACACAACTGTCGCGTGCCACTATTATAGAATACTCCCATATTTTGTCAACCCCCTAACTAGCGGGATTTTTTAGGTTTGCATTTGTACATTTGTTCACAAACAAATCCAAGGAAAGAAGCTCAAATGACAATTTTCACAAATCGAACAAGCAGACTATCCCTCTTTTTCAACTAGAGCTTGTGATGACAATAACAATTCACCCCTCACGTGCAATCGGCCATCTTCTTGCTGGTCTAGGCGGCCGTGGGAACTTTTGAGGGTGTTGACAACACAGATGGGACATGGTAGTGTGTTTTGTGATTTGTTTCACGTCGTATGTTTCTATGTACATCTTCAAACGCGATTCCGGACGGAAAAGCCTTATGTTTCTTGAACACAGCAACAGTGCCGGGTCCCCCGAAAGGCAAAAAAGCCGAGGATTGACCGTCAAAGGATCGATGCAAAAAGGCGCTAGGTGATCTTTCATCTCAAATGAGACAGCGGGGTAATTGTCTTCAAGGTGTAGAGTGACCATAAGGAGGTAATGCTATGTGGCAACTGAGGGATGATGCAGAAGCGAGGGTGGAGGCTGCGGTCAGGATCTTTCTTCCGCCTTGCCAGGAGAAATGCCCGATTCATGAGGATATTCAGCGCACCAATGTCTTGATCTCATTGCTGCCGCACGACCTCAAGAAAGCGCGGGAGGGTGTGCTGCAGATCGGGGATCACCTCTACGACAGGAATCCTTTTTTCACCGTGTGCGGCTTTATCTGCGGCATCTGCGAGCGTGAGTGCAACTACAAGACGAACGGCGGATCTATCAAGCGGAGACTCCTCAAACGCTTCCTTTCCGATACCTACACGCCTTACCTGAAGAAGCGGAAGCCCCTCGACATCGAGCGGAATGGCGAAAAGATAGCGATCCTCGGCGGCGGCCCCGCCGGCCTCATGTGCGCGTGGGAGATGTCGAAGAGGGGGTACGAGGTAACGATCTTCGATTCAAACCCCAAACTGGGGGGTGCCATTCGGTACATCCCGAAGTACAGGCTCCCGGAAGACGTGCTCGATACGGCCGTCGACAGCCTCGTCAGGATTGGGGGCATCAAGGTGGAGAAGGATACCAAGGCGAACGGGGGCGACCCTATCACTGCCTTGAAGGCCAAGGGGTTCAAGGCATTCTTCGTGGCCACCGGAACCCCCTATCCCCGGCCCCTCACCTTCGGTGTGGAGAGGATTGACTGGCAGGGCATGGAGGGCGTGGGCTACGGCCTCACCATGCTCGACGAAGCAGGAAAGGGCCTTCTGCCCCCCGACCACTACAAGGGGAAGAGGGTTGTCGTGATCGGCGGCGGCAACGTGGCGTTCGACGCTGCCCGGACCGCATACCGCTTGGGCGGCGAAGTCACGGTCGTCTGCCTTGAGAACGCCGACAAGAAAACTACTGACGGCATCCCCGCCGACGTGGAAGAGATAGAAGGTGCGATCCAGGAAGGCATCAGGATCGTCTACTCGAGAGGCGTGAGAAAGGTGATCGGTGAAAACGGAAAGTTCAAGAAGCTCGATTGCCCGAAATGCGTATGCGTTTTCGACAACAAGGGCTTCAACCCCCAGTTCGACGTGAGCGACTGCACAGAGGTAGCGGGAGACGTCTTGCTGATCACCATAGGACAGATGTGGGATCGCTCGGTCCTCCAGAATGCCGGCCTCTTCGATGCGAGCGGGAGACTGGCGGTCAATCCCCTTACCCGGCAGAGTACCCTCCGGGAAGATGTCTTCATCGGCGGCGACGTGAGGAGGATCGGCTTCATGGTCGATGCCATGGCCGAGGGGCGGGAAGCCGCCCGGTCCATGGACCGGTTCCTGCGCGGCATGCCCGTTCACCGCTGGGGCTACAAGTCGGAAACCACGGGAACCCCGGTAAGGGGTGTCTTCAAGTGTGAGCCCAAGATAAAATGGACGCCGGTAACCGAGAGAAAGACCTTCGACATGTTCGAGGTAGGCTTCACCCTCGACGAGGCCATCGAGGAGGCGAGGCGGTGCCTCGAGTGCGGCCCTTGCCAGGCCTGCAAGGCGTGCGTTTCGGTCGGCATCCAGCCGGACCTGCCCACGGTGAAGGTTGAGGAAAGCCTTTGCTCGGGGTGCGGGGTCTGCGTTACCGCCTGTAACTACGACACTGCCCACCTCGTCGAGACAAAAGAGATCATCGAGGGCAGGGAAGTAGGCACGCGCCTCGTGAGCTACTCAGACCCGATAAAATGCAAGGCCTGCGGTCAGTGCGTCTCAGCCTGCCCTTCGGGCGCGAGGGCCCTTGTGCCAGACCTGTCGAGCGTGGAGAAGCAGAAGCTCGTTGACTCGCCCGGCATCGTCGCGTTCGCGTGCAAGTTCGGCTACGGTTACGTCGGCAACGGACTGAGCGCCAAAGTCAAGACCCTGATCCCCGTGGTCTGCATCGGAAAGGTGGATGCAACGGACATCCTGCAGGCCTTCACGAAGGGCGCGGACGGCGTTCTCCTCCTCGGGTGCGGCGAGGGAGACTGCCACTTCCAGGACGGCAACGAGGAGGCGAGGAAGAGGGTCTACCTCCTGCAGAAGGTGCTCGAGTCGTTCGGCATAGAGAAGGAGAGGGTGGAGGTGGTCACGTCCATAGACCCCGAGGGCACGAAGATCAGCTCGTTTGTCGACCAGTTTGCGAAGAGACTCAAGGGCTTGAACCAATGAGGGCCAAAGGAGAATAATCATGGCTAACAAACCTAAAGTGGCAATAATGTGGCTCGGGGGTTGCGGAGGGTGCGATGAGGCGGTGGTTGACCTCAACGAGGCCATTCTCAAGGTAGCCGACGCGGTGGACCTCGCCCTCTGGCCGGTGGCCCTCGATTTCAAATACCATCACATCGAGGCGATGAAAGACGGAGAGATCGCGCTCTCCATCGTGAACGGCTCGGTGAGGAACTCGGAGCTGGAGGAGTTTGCGAAGACCCTCAGAAAGAAATCGCAGCTCATCCTCGCTTTCGGGGCTTGCGCCTGTTTTGGCGGCACTCCGGGCCTTGCCAATTTCCGCTCGAAAGAGGATATCTTTCAGTGGGTTTACAAGGACGCGCCGACGATCAACAATCCGAAGGGGAATTATCCCCAGACGAGGACGAAGCTCGACGGCAACGGAAGGGAATTGACCCTCCCTGACCTTTTCAACGACGTGCGGACCCTAAGCCAGGTGATCGACGTCGACTACTTTCTGCCGGGGTGCCCTCCCCCTGTCAATCTCATTCTAGATGCAGTGGGCGCTGTTCTGGACGGCCGCCTGCCTCCGAAAGGCTCAACGCTTGCCCCCGAGAGGGCGCTCTGCGATGTGTGCGAGAGGAACAAGACAAAGCCGGAGAAGTTGGCCATCTCGCAAATCAAGAGGATACACGAGATAGAAGCCGATCCGGAGAAGTGCTTTCTCGCCCAGGGCGTTGTCTGCTCCGGACCTGCAACGAGGGCCGGATGCGGAGAAGTGTGCATCAAGATCAATATGCCCTGCAGGGGCTGCTTCGGCCCTGTCGAGGGCGTCTCCGACATGGGCTCGAAATACGTGTCGGCCTTTGCCTCCCTCGTGGATGCGCACAGCGTCGACGATGCAAGCAAGGTCCTCGACCAGCTCGTCGACCCTGCGGGCTATTTCTACCGTTTCACCACAGCGTCTTCTCTCTTGAGAAAGAAGAGAGAGGGTGCCAAAAAAGCGTGAGGTGCGAGCATGGGCAAAACAATATCGATAAATCCTGTGACGCGGTTGGAAGGTCATGGAAAGATCGACATCTTTCTCAACGACCAGGGCGACGTAGAGGATGCATACTTCCAGGTGACGGAGCTAAGGGGCTTCGAGCGCTTCTGCCTTGGGAGGCCGGCCGAAGAGATGCCGAGGATCGTTCCCAACATCTGCGGTGTTTGCCCCACGCCCCACAACATGGCTTCGACCAAGGCGCTCGACAAGCTCTACGGCGTTGAGCCGACCATCACCGCGAAGCTCATCCGCCAGCTCCAGTACAATGCCTTCTACGTGGAGGATCACTTCATCCACTTCTTTTTCCTGGCCGCGCCGGACTTCGTTGTCGGGCCCGATGCCAAGCCGGCAGAAAGGAACATTCTTGGCGTCATTCAGAAGGTGGGCCTCGAGATCGGCGGAAAGGTGATCGAGGTAAGGAAAAGGTGCAGGGATATCATGAGGCTCCTGGGAAGCAAGGCCCCCCATCCGGAGTCAGGTCTTCCCGGAGGCGTGTCGAGGGGCATTACTGAAGAGGAGCGGGTCACGATCAAGGAGACCGCCGATTATGCGGTGGAATTCGCAAAATTCGCCCTCCAGTTGTTCAAGAGTGTCGTGGTGGCCAACCCGGCCTATCTCGACCTTGTGCTCAACGACGCCTACAACCTGAATACGTACTACATGGGAATGGTCGACGAGAACAAGAACGTGACCTTCTACGACGGCAGTATCAGGGTCGTCAACCCGGAAGGCAAAGAAAGGGCCCTCTTTGACCCTCAGTACTACACGGACCATATTGCTGAGTGGGTCGAGCCGTGGACGTACATAAGGCTCACCTATCTCAAGGTCCTCGGGTGGCAGGGTCTCAAAGAGGGATACGGCTCTTCTCTTTACCGGGTCGGTCCGCTCGCGCGGCTCAACGCGTCCAAGGGCATGGCCACACCGGAAGCGCAGAATGCGTATGAAGAGATGTATGCGACCCTCGGCATGAAGCCGGCGCACAACACGCTCGCCTTCCACTGGGCCCGTCTGATCGAGGCGCTTCAGGCAGCCGAAGATATGCAGCGCATCGCCAACGACCCGCTCCTGACAAGCAAGGATATCCGCAACATGAACCTGCGGCTGACAAAGAAAGGCATCGGCTGCGTGGAGGCGGCACGGGGAACCCTCATCCACCATTACGAGACGGATGAATTGGGGCTCATCAATAAGGTGAACCTCATCGTGGCAACGCAGCACAACGCAGCACCCATATGCCTGTCGGTCAAGAAGGCGGCCCAGGGGTTCGTAAAGGGGGGAGAGCCGAAGGAAGGGCTCCTCAACATGGTGGAGATGGCATTCCGTGCGTACGACCCGTGTCTGGGCTGTGCGACCCATACCCTTCCCGGCAAGATGCCTCTCGAGATCGTCCTGCGCGACCGCGCGGGGAATGTGGTGCAGCGCGTAAGCCGCGGCGTATAGGTGCGCCTGGGGTAAAAGAAAGGGGCATCGAATGAGAATGGCCGCCGCCTCGGGCGTTTAAGCTCGAGGCTGCGGCCTCCCTATCCTAAGAAAGTAAGGTTTCTCCCACGAACGCAAAGACCCCCCACGAAAGAATCCTTATCCTCGGCCTCGGCAATACTATTCTGGGCGACGACGGCGTCGGCATCGCCGTCGTGAGGGAGATTCGCAAGAGGTGGGAAGGACGACCCTTTGTCGAAGTCGTCGAGGCGAGCCTGGGAGGCATGGTGCTCCTCGACCTCATCGCCGGGTTCGACGAGGTGATCGTCATCGATGCCATCATGACCGACGACGCGTATCCGGTGGGCTTCGTGTACGAGCTGGCCCTCGAAGACCTGGGGGAGATCGTCCAGCCCTATGCATCCCATGCCCTCGATCTGCAGACTACGGTGGAGCTGGGCAGGAGGCTGGGGCACAAGATGCCCGAGACGGTGCGGATATACGCCATCAAGATAGGGGAGAATACGGTCTTCAGGGAGGGTCTGACGCCCCCTGTCGAAGACGTGGTTCCGGGGCTCGCCCAGCGCGTGATAGACCAGATAGACCGCAGCAAGAAATAGCTCATGCCGGGCTGGCGGTAAAGCGGTTTTATCTTAGGCGCGGCCAACGGCATGTTTCAGAATCGCGCTCTGTGGCGCCCTCTTCGCCTCGCGCCCTCCAGCGTACGCAAGTACAGCTTCCGGTCAGCGAGGCTCAGATGGCATCCACATATCATCGATTCTTCCATGCCGTCGTCCACACCGGCCGGATGCACCAGCGCCCTTTAGCTGGTGCCTCCGGCGGTACAGAAGAATGCATGTATTATCCTGGGGCAAAGAAGCCAAGGCGCTGCCGCCGCGCCAATCGTAAGACCGACATGTCAAGTATGACGTGACATAGACCTCGTCGCGACTGTTCCGACCGGGGGAAGGCTCACGCACCCGCGGCCGACCACACCCTATTTCCGCTGGTCCCATTGCACGAAGTCGCCAACGGGTGACACGCCCTTATCTCGATAGCGTGTGGGTTAAGTCAAGACCGAATGACCCTTCCGTCCGCGGAAGGCTGTTCCTTCTCGATTCGCATCGCCGGGAGGGGCTGGGGAACCCGTCACGAAAGACGAGCGTGAACGGAACCGGTAGGCAAGCCCCGCACCGTTCTTTGTGCGGGGCTTCTCCTTACTCCACGCGCCTGATACCGAGGCACAGCCTACTAGTAGGGCGTTCGTGTTTGCGGAGCGCCACATAGTGGAATTAACGGAGAGGAACCCGCGGCCACCACCCTTACGGGGCCGCGGGTGGGTACGCAATCGGTGCGTGAGCGAGTCTTGAGTATCGACGGGTCAGTACCGGAGGCGCGGCGAATCGGAAGGAATAGCCTTCGTAAGCGGACGTTGGTCTGGTCCTTAGAGGAGAAGTCTTCATGGTAGGAAAGGGAGAGCGGACGGTGAGAGGCTGGTGATGGGGGGAGGCGCGGCGAATCGGAAGGAATAGCCTTCGAAAGAGGACGGTCGTCTGGTCCTTAGAGGGTGCTCTTTTCTTTGAGAGGAGAAGCCTTCATGGTAAGAAAGGGAGAGCCGGAACAGAAGAGGCCGGTGATACGGTCAAGCCCCTCGCGAATCGGAAGGAATAGCCTTCGAAAGCCTACGGTGCTCCTGGTACTG
>CAYZAF010000324.1:0-3675 GCA_964476435.1 uncultured Syntrophaceae bacterium | reverse complement strand
CTGATGCATAGGGAGGGGATGGCCGACGCGATTCTCGTCTCCCTCTTGGACCGCAGCGCGAAAGGGGCCCTGCTCAAGACCCGAGAAATTGAGGGTGCCCTGGAGGTGGAGGGGGCATCCGTCAACTCAACCGTACCTGTTACGCTTCTCAGAAACGCCATTGCAGAGCACATGGCGGTGCTCGTGGGCGCACTTCTCGCCATGGCCGGGTTGACGGCTCTGGTAGGGACGCTCGGCCTCATGTCGACCGTGAGCGTGAACCTGCTCGAACGGACTAGAGAGCTTGGAGTCATGCGCGCCATAGGAGCGACCCCGGGGTCCATCCGCTACCTTGCCGTCATGGAGGCAGTCATTATTGCGACAATAAGCCTCATTTTCGCCTTTGCTCTATCCCTCCCGACCTCGGCTTTTCTGGGACACCTTATAGGGAACATGGCGTTCCGAACTCCCCTTTCCCTGTCGATCGCGCCTCTGGCCCTTGCCCTATGGGCCGGCCTGATCCTCGTGGGGACCGTCCTTGCGAGCCTGTATCCGGCCGGTAGAGCAAGCCGGCTGACCGTAAGGGATGCCTTATCCTACGAGTGAGGAGGATGGGTAGCTCTGGAGTTGGTTGGACTAGAGAGCACGAAGGTCGAGGCGACGAAGAGAACCTGCGGGCGGCTCACTCCTCGTGCTGCCGCGGCGCCGGAGATTACCGCCTGAAGTGTAGCAGAGGCCGTGAGAATCTTACAAACATGCTTTCAGGAAGGATCCCGCGGAGACGAAGCAAAGCCGAAGGGTGAGGATTACGCTTTCACCGTCAAAGCGCATGGCTCAGCTTTTTCTGACAAACGGGCTCACTGCCGGACCGCCCACCTCATCTCATGACCTCGGGGCCTTGCGGTTATCAGCGAGGTTATACTACACTTGAAAGCGCCTGATTATGAATCACGGAGGAGAGCTTGTAAATGCAAAGAACAAATGCAGTGATGATGGCAATGCTGGCCCTATTCGCTTTCGGCCTGACCGCAATGGCCGCTGAAAGCGATACTCAGAAAATCGAGCAGCAGGCACCGTCGGCGCAGTTAACCGCAACCATGAAGACGACGAAGGGTGACATCCGGCTCAGGCTCTTTCCCGACGACGCTCCTTTCACTGTCATGAACTTTATCAATTTATCGACAAAAGATTTCTACAATGGTCTTGCATTTCACAGGGTCATCCCGAACTTCATGATCCAAGGGGGCGATCCAAAAGGTAATGGCACAGGCGGACCTGGCTACGCGTTCAAAGATGAGTTCTCTCCCAATCTTCGTTTCAACAAAGCCGGTCTCCTTGCCATGGCGAATAGTGGCCCGAATACCAATGGCAGCCAATTTTTCATTACCCATCGACCAACTCCTTGGCTCGACGGGAAGCACACAATTTTTGGCGAGGTTCTTGGCGCGCGGGATCAGAAGGTCGTAAACGACATCGTCATCGGGGACAAGATAACGAGCATCGTCATCGAGGGCGATTACAAGGCGCTCACGGAGAGATTCAAAGCTGAGCTTACGGCCATGGACGGAGCTCTGGCAGAGATGCACAAGTAAATAGCACAGGTGGTGCGGTAAACTCCTGAGTTCTTGCGCTATCGGCATCGTGATGCGTTTCACGGCCTGAATGTCTTCATCCTTAATAATCGTCGCAAGAAGACCCATCTGCCCCCACAGTTCGCGGCGGATTATAGGCAGGTGGCGCTCCGCGGAAGCAAAATCGTTGAAGCACTGCATCGCTCTCGCCAGCGCCCAACGGTCGTCCGGAATGGCTTCGCGAAGCGTGCCGGACAGAACTTTTTCAGCGCGATTGATTGGCGTCGTCGCCATTTTTCTTTTGGATTTCTCGAAATGCACCGTTATCTTGTTTTCGCCACCGTCGGCCTCAGTCTTCTTATGTATGCCATCGACAGCACGGTGGTATCGGTCGCCTTCCCCAGCTTCACGAGAGACCTGCATTCAACCGTCCTCTGGTCCGCGTGGACCATCTCCATCTACTTCATTGCCGTTACGGTGACCGTACCACTTGCCGGGAAACTGGGTGACAGCCTTGGGCGCAAGAAAATCTTCCTCATTTCTCTCGTGCTCTTCACCGGCAGCTCTCTCGCGTGCGGCCTCGCGCCATCCATCGGCGCCCTGATCGTCTTCAGGTTCATTCAGGGGGTCGGAGGCGCCTGCTTCGTCCCCACCGCGTCGGGGATCGTGGCAGACGAGTTCCCCAGGAGCAGGGAAGCGGCCATCGGCCTGTTTTCAAGTATTTTCACCGTGGGAGCCATCATAGGGCCAAATTTGGGTGGGTGGGTCGTCAGCCGGTACTCCTGGCGTTCCATCTTCTACATAAATGTGCCGATCGGCGTCCTCCTCCTGGGCGCCGGCGTGCTGTTGCTCAAGGACTCCCGCACACTCATCCGCCCCCGCATCGACCTGGCAGGATTCGCCCTTCTGTGCGGCTCGATGCTCCTGCTCATGTTCGGCCTCAACCTCGCGGGTGGGGGCATATCTCAGCGCTCCATCCTTCTTGCCGGGCTCTTTGTCTCGGCCGGCCTCATTCTCGCCGCCCTCTTTTTCCGGCAGGAAAAGAGGGCACTTGAGCCGGTCCTCGATCTTGCCCTGCTTAAGTCAAAACCGTTTGTGGCAGCAAACATGACCAATCTCGCCATCGGCATGACGATGATGGGTGTCTTTGCCTTTGTGCCCCTCTACGCGACATCGGTCCTGGCGCTCTCGACCCTGATGAGCGGCGTGATCCTCACTCCAAGCTCGGTTGCGATGTGCGTATCCGCTGCCGCCACGGCCTTTCTCCTAAAGAGGTGGGGCTATCGCCCGCCCATGGTGATCGGTTTTGCCGGTGTCGCACTCACGACCATGCTTCTGGCCCCGGGACCGTTGTCCGTAATAATGGGCGACCGATTTGGAAGCATCGGAGGCCTTTTGCTCCTCCTTTCTTTTTATGGGATTGTGGGAGGAATGGTATTTCCCGCTGCAAACAACGCTGGCATAGAGCTGATGCCCGAGAAGGTGGGAACAGTCGTGGGGTTGAGGATTATGTTCAGGAATATCGGGGGCGCGCTCGGCGTCTCAATTATTACCCTCATCCTTCACCTGAACTCTAATCCCGGAACCGGCTTTACGATTGTCTTCAGTGCCTTCGGCCTCATATTCCTCGTATCTATCCCCTTTCTCTTCCTCATGCCCGTCGGAAGGCGAGGTTGGACATAGAAGGTGCAATCGCTGCGGTTCGTATTGCCCGACTATTGAGAAAAGAGTGAGTTGGAGCCTTTTAAGATAAAGAAGTTCGCGGTTCCATGTGCCCACCAAGTCGCGCATTTCCTCATGTGGCTGAAGATTCCCGATTGAAAGGTTTACCGGCGCGTAATTCAGGGAAATCTAGCATTTCACGAAGGCAGCCTCAGCTGCTCGGGTGACACGCTCTCATGTTGCCTCATAAGAAGACTCCTTATACGTCAACACCCTTCTCACCGGATTCCTTATACCTCACTATCACAATTGTTCTTTTGCGGTTATGCTCTCCCCCGTGAGCGAGGGTTCTTTTCTTAGCCCTTCCTTGAATTCGGAAACGGCGGCCTCAACGGCACGCGGTATCTTCACCCGTTGGGGCAGCCGGCGCTTAGATACCTCAAGTAGGAGGGGTGAGCCGCGA
>CAYZAF010000323.1:0-3025 GCA_964476435.1 uncultured Syntrophaceae bacterium | reverse complement strand
TGCGGTATGCAGCAGGGCGAAGATGCCGAGAACAACACATTTTTCCCGTTTCAGCCTTCGGAGATCTCTTATCTCTTCCTGACCCACGCCCATATCGATCACTCAGGATTGGTTCCAAAGCTGGTGAAGGACGGCTTCAGGGGGCGCATCATTACGACCGCTGCCACAGCAGATCTGGTGGAGATCATGCTCTATGACTCCGCCCACATACAGGAGAAGGACGCCGAGTGGAAGACAAAAAAGGCGCTCCGGCAGGGCAAAGATCAGGTCTTCGAGCCGCTCTATACCGTGAAAGATGTGGAGACGGCCGCTCCTTTCTTCATGAGGAAGGCATATGGCGAGACAGGCCGCCTGGGCAAAGGGCTAAAGTACGTCTTTCTCGACGCCGGCCACATTCTCGGATCAGGCTCGTTAGTGCTCTGGTACCAGGATAGCGCGGCAGAGAAGAAGATAGTCTTCTCCGGCGACATCGGGAAGAAAGGCAACCCTATCATCGCGGATCCCGAACATACGACCGCAGCCGACTATGTGGTCATGGAATCGACCTATGGCAACCGTAATCACAAGGGCGTCAAGGAGAGCGTGGACGAGCTGGTCGAGGCGATCAAGGTCACCTTTAAGAGGGGCGGCAACGTGGTAATGCCCACGTTCGCCGTGGGCAGAACCCAGGATCTCCTCTATATCCTGAACGGGCTCGTCCGCCAGGGGCGGCTTCCCCCCGTGGATGTCTATGTGGACAGCCCCCTTGCGAACGAGGCGACGCGGGTTTATCTCTCCCACGCCGAGTACCTGGACGAGGACACTGGGAGGCTTGCAGAGGTGATCAAGGGTGATGCCCTGAGAATCCATTTTACCGCCTCTATCGAGGAGTCCCAGGCCATCAACCGGGTAAAGTCTGGCGCTATCATCATGGCTGGAAGCGGCATGTGCGAGGGCGGAAGGATCGCCCACCACCTGAAGCATAACCTCTGGAGGCCAGAGTGCGGGATCATCTTCACGGGATTCCAGGCCCGCGGCACCCTGGGCAGGAGGATCGTCGACGGTGCGCCCCACGTGCACGTGCTGGGTGAGGAGATCGCGGTGCGGGCCAAAGTTTACACCATCAACGGCTTTTCCGCCCATGCGGACCAGAGGGAGCTCCTCGAGTGGCTCTCCTCCTTCGAGAGTAAACCAGAGGTCTTCATCGTGCACGGCGAAGAAAGCGCCGCCCTCGATTTCGAGAGGTTAGTACAGGAGAAACTCGGCTTCGTAACCCATGTGCCCCACAAGGGGGATGAGTTCGACATTTGACTTAAAGCGAAAGTGCCCTAAAGGGAGGCAAGGCAATGATTCACGGTCAGTCACAGGAGTCATTCAACGCTGCGGACTTTTTCGTCGATCGAAACGTGCGGCAAGGCCGCGGCCACAAGGTCGCGGTCTACACGGATATCCGCAACTACACATACAATGATGTCCAGAAGATGATGAACAAAACGGCAAACGCCTTTCGGGAGCTGGGCGTTCGCGTGGACGACCGCGTTCTCATCCTGATGCTCGATGTTCCCCAATTCTACGCGGTCTTCTGGGGGGCGATCAAGATGGGGGCGGTGCCCATCCCCGTAAACACCATGCTGACTCCGGAAGATTACGAGTACTATCTGAACGACAGCCGAGCGCGGGTGCTCGTGATCTCAGAGCAGCTGGAGCCAGTGGTAAGTCAGATCAAGGGAGACCTCCTCTACCTCCGCGATATGATCGTCATTTCCGAGGCGAAGGGCGCCCTCATACCCTTCAGGCAGAAGTACCGCCACGCCCCGGAAACGATAAAGACCGCATTCACCACGAAAGATGACGTGGGATTCTGGCTGTATAGCTCGGGCTCGACCGGCTCGCCCAAGGGCGCCATCCATTCCCAGTACGACATGGTGGTGGCGCACGAGGGATTCGGCCAGGGCGTTCTGGAGCTGAACGAGAATGACATCGTCTATTCTGCGGCGCGCCTCTTCTTCGCGTACGGCCTCGGCAATGCCTGTTATCTTCCCTTCGGCGCCGGCGCCTCGGTCATCCTCAACTCGGAGGCCCCCAAGCCTGAAGGCGTTTTCAGGCACATAGAGAAGTCCAAGGCTACCGTCTTCTTCGGCATCCCGACCCTCTACGGCCAGATGCTCGAGTATATGGAGAAGGTGGACGCGGAAAAGGGCACCAAGGCAGATCCCAACGCGCCCCATGCGATGTCAACGGTCCGCCTCTGCTTTTCCGCCGGCGAGGCCCTGCCCCCGGAGATTTTCAACCGCTGGAAAAAACGCTTCGGTCTGGAGATTCTCGACGGCTTGGGCACGACAGAGATGCTTCATATCTTCATCTGCAATCGTCCAGGTCAAGTGAGACCGGGATCCACGGGAAAGCCTGTGCCCGGCTATGAACTGAGGCTGACAGACGAAGACGGCAGGGAGGTTCCGGACGGCCATATCGGGACCCTCCTCGCCAAAGGGGGGAGCGCTGCGCAGCAGTATTGGCGCAAACGGGAGAAGACGCGCCTCACCATGCAGGGCGAGTGGATCAACACAGGCGACAAGTACTACAAGGATAAGGACGGCTATTACTGGTGCGCCGGCCGCGGTGACGACATGCTGAAGGTCGGCGGCATCTGGGTGTCCCCTGTCGAGGTCGAGAACTGCATCATGGAGCACCCTGCGGTCATGGAAGTAGCCGTTGTCGGCCACGCCGACGAGAAGGGGCTCACCAAGCCAAAGGCTTACGTGGTCTTGAGGGAAGGCAAGAAGGCATCCGCCGGGCTGGAAAAGGAGATCAAGCAGTGGGTCCTAGAGCGGCTGGCCAAGTACAAGTATCCCCGCTGGATCGAATTCGTCAAGGAGCTTCCCAAGAGCGCGACCGGCAAGATACAGAGATTCAGGCTTCGGTAGCTAATTCCAATTCTAAATCATGACGATATCGAGGCGCCGAGGAAGGAGCGACGAAGGTGTACAGTTGCAGTACATCGAGGAGCAGATGACGAAGGCAACAAAGATAGCGCCGAGTGAGAATT
>CAYZAF010000322.1:0-6311 GCA_964476435.1 uncultured Syntrophaceae bacterium | reverse complement strand
AATTGAATGACCCTGCTGCGAGCGGACAGGGTATCCAAGACAGCGAGCGGAAGCGAGTCTTGAGCGGGGAGGCTCCGGCAGCGGATGCTGCCGGAGGGGGTGCTGAACCCCATTAATTGCCAGCGAAGCGGAAAAAGTTTTCCCTGCAGCAAGCTGCAGGGAATCCACAAGTCGAAGGGAGGTGAAGTACAGGATGGACGTAGCATATGCCATGGGTAGTCAGGGAGCAGGCGGACAGGCCGGGGGCATGGGGAACTTGCAGATTCTCCTTCCCATTCTCATCATCGCCATCTTCTATTTCCTCATTATCAGGCCGCAGCAGTCGAAGGCAAAACAGCAGAAGGCCTTCCTCTCCAACCTGAAAAAGGGAGATACCATTGTGACTTCGGGCGGTTTGTATGGTAAAATAACGGGTATCACGGACGAAGCAGTTACCATCGAAATAGCCGAAAAGGTAAGGGTAAAGGTTTCTAAGAGCAGCGTTGCAGGTTACGCGAAAGGAGAGCAACCGTGAGAAGGTACGAGAATATTCTGATAGTGGCTCCCGACTGTACCAAGGAGGAGGAAGAGGACCTGCTCCGGAGGATACAGGGCAACATCGAGAAGCTCGGTGCGGAGCTGCTCAAAGTAGATGACTGGGGGGTGCGAAAGCTCGCGTACTCTATAAAAAAGAAGGAGAGAGGCCATTACTTCTTCTTGCTCCTCAACATGGAGGAGGCTTCCCTCGTGGCCCTCGACAAGTTCTACCGGACTATGGACCTTGTCCTCAGGCACCTCTTCGTCGTGGTCGACGAGAAAGAGAAGGGTCTCGAGAAGCCGCCGGAGCACGTGGTTTTCGATGAACTGGAAGGTGAAGCTTAAGTGAACAGGATCTTCCTTTCCGGGAAGGTCCGGAGAATGCCTGACGTGGCGTACACGCCAAAGGGCCGGAAGATCGTCACGTTCCCCCTCCAGGTGACCGAAGGGGAATACGACATCGAGGTGATAGGCGCAGGCGAGGCCTTTCCCATGAGAGTGGAGGACGCCGTTGGCTGCAATGTTCTCATTGCCGGGGAGCTGGTCAAGGCCCGGTTCAAGTCGCGGGATGTCCTAAGGGTGAAGGCGAGCAAAATCTTACGGATGGAGGAGTAAATGCCCAGAATGCAGGATTCAGGGAAGAAGCGCATATACGTGAGGAAGAGGGTCTGCAGGTTCTGCTCGGATGCCACTATCAGGATAGACTATAAGGACCCGAAGCTCCTCAAGCATTTCGTGACCGAGCGGGGTAAGATCATGCCCAGGAGGATGACCGGCACGTGCGCCAACCATCAGAGAAAGCTGCGGGAGGAGATAAAGAAGGCCCGCCACATCGCCCTTCTGCCCTTTACGACAGTGACGAGATAGGGAGGAAGCAATGAGGGTCATACTGCTCGAAAACGTCGACGGGGTGGGCAAGAAGGGCGAAACCCGCGACGTGAGGAACGGATACGGAAGGAACTTCCTCGTGCCCCGGGGCCTTGCCATGCCTGCGACATCGGGAAACCTCAAGAAGGTGCAGGAACAGGCAAAGACCATTATGGGCAAGCGGGAGAAGGACCTGAAGACCGCCGCTGTCGTGAAGGAGCGGCTCGAGGCAACTCCCCTTATCATCAAGAAGAAGTCGGGCCTCGACGGCAAGCTCTTCGGCTCCGTCACGGCGAAAGACGTGGTGGAGGCGGCCAAGCTGGCCCTCGATCTAGAAATAGACAGGCGTGCGATAAGGCTCGATGATCCTATAAAGACGACCGGCCTCCATACGGTGGAAGTCCACCTCGAAAGGGGCGTTGAGGCCCAACTGAGGCTCGAAGTAGAAGAAGAGTAAATGGCAACGAGGGTCGCGAAAAACCCTGTCGAGAAGAAAGGGCGGATACCGCCTCAGAACCTCGATGCCGAGCGCTCACTCCTCGGCGGTGTCCTCATCGATCCGGAAGCGTTGAATAAGATCGTCGATATCGTCGATGCCGATGACTTCTACCGTGAGGACCACAGGACGATCTTCCGGCTCGTGCTCGATCTCTACGAAAAGAACGAGGCGATCGACCTCGTGACCGTGAGCAGCCTCGCGCGGGACAAGGGCCTGACGGAGAGGATGGGCGGCGTCACGAACCTGAGCGGCCTCGTCGACGGCATGCCCACGTCCGCCAACATAGCCCAGTACGCGCGGATGGTCAAGGACAAAGCCCTCCTCCGGAACCTCATGCACGTGGCCACGGATATCGTGGAGAGGGGCTACGAGGTGGACACGAGCGCGGACACCTTCGTGGACGAGGCCGAGAGGATGATCTTCCAGATCGCCGAGAAGAAGTACCGGCCTTCTTTTTTCCCCATCAAAGACCTCGTCTGGGAGAGCATGAAGACCATCGAATCGCTGAAATCGAGGGTGGACGGCGTTACGGGCGTGCCCACCGGGTTTACCGATCTGGACAGGATGACAGGGGGCCTCCAGCCTTCGGACCTGATCGTCGTGGCTGGCAGGCCGAGCATGGGCAAGACCTCATTCGCCCTTAACATTGCCCAATTCGTGGCGGTGCTGGGTAACGGGGAGGCGGGTCTGCCCGTGGGCGTGTTCTCGCTGGAAATGTCCAAGGAGCAGCTCGCCATGAGGCTCCTCTCCTCTGAAGCTGAGGTCGAGTTTTTCAAGATCAGGAGCGGCGGCCTGAAGGAGGATGAGAGGGCAAGCCTCGGAAAGGCCGCAGGCAAGCTCTACGGCGCGCCCCTCTATATCGATGATACGCCTGCCTTGGGCATTCTCGAGCTGCGGGCGCGCGCGAGGAGACTGAAGAAAGAGCACGGCCTTGCCCTCCTCGTGGTCGACTACCTCCAGCTCATGCGCGGAAGGGTGAGCGCTCCAGACCGCAGGGAGCAGGAGATATCGGAGATATCGCGCTCCTTGAAGGCCCTGGCAAAGGAGCTCAATGTCCCTGTCGTCGCCATATCGCAGCTCAACCGTATGGTGGAGCAGCGGGAAGACAAGAGGCCGAGGCTCTCCGACTTGAGGGAATCTGGTGCCATAGAGCAGGATGCGGATGTGATCATCTTCATTTACCGCGACGTGGTCTATAACAAGGATTCGAAGGAAAAGGAGACGGCGGAGATCATCGTGGGGAAGCAGCGGAACGGACCCGTGGGAGACGTGCGGCTCATGTTCCGCGATAAGTATACGACCTTTGTGAACTATTACGACCAGTACATAGAATGAACCTACCGAACGGACTCTCTCTCTTCCGTCTCTTCGTCACGGCATTCTTCATTCTCGTGGCCGCCTACGGCCGGTATCGGCTTGCCCTTGCGCTCTTTCTGCTTCAGGCAGTGAGCGACCTTCTCGACGGCTTTTTCGCGCGAAGGATGGGGGCGAAGACGATGCTCGGCGCGTACCTCGACCCCCTGGCCGACAAGGTGATGCTCGCGTCAGCCTACATTGTGCTCTCCCTTCGCGGTCTGATCCCAACCTTGCTCTGCGCCGTTGTCATCGTCAGGGACATTGTCATCTCAGCGGGGTTCCTGATAATATTCAAAAGGGGGCTGAAGATGAGCCCCGCTCCGAGCTTCATCAGCAAGACGACCACCGTGTTCCAGATGGTCACCATCGTCTACGTCTTGCTCTGGTCTGCCCAAGGGAGCTTGAAACCGTTCTTTTTTTATGCCACAGCCGTCCTTACCCTGGCCTCGGGACTCCAGTATGTTTACATGGGCGGGGCGGTCCTTTTCCGGAAAGAAGCCGTCTGACGAAAGCGGATAGGCGCTGCTCGTCAATTAATCACGAGGAGGATATCATGGCCGTAAGAGTGGGAATCAACGGATTTGGCAGGATCGGACGGCAAGTTTTCAGAATAGGTTACGGAAACCCTGACCTGGAGTTTGTCGCCATCAACGACCTCACCGATGCGAAGACCCTCGCCCACCTTCTCAAGTATGATTCGGTACATCGCACCATGAAGGCGGAGGTAGCGCAAGGGGACGGATCGATAGTGGTGGATGGCAAGGCAATAAAGGTGCTTTCCGAGCGTGACCCGGAAAAATTGCCTTGGAAGAGCCTCAACGTGGATGTGGTTCTCGAGGCCACGGGCAAGTTTACCGACAGGATCGGGGGAGACAAGCACCTCCTCGCCGGGGCGAAGAAGGTCATTGTGTCGGCCCCCGCGAAGAACCCGGACGTGACGTTCGTTCTCGGCGTGAATGAAGAGGTCTACGACAAGGCTAAGCACCACATCATCTCCATGGGCTCGTGCACCACGAACTGCCTGGCCCCGTTGGTGAAGGTCCTGCAGAAGGAGCTCGGCATCGAGCACGGCCTCATGACAACCATCCACTCCTACACGAACGACCAGGTGATCCTTGACCAGCCGCACCGCGATTTGAGGCGGGCCAGGGCCGCAGCCCTTTCCATGATACCGACGACCACGGGCGCAGCAAAGGCCATCTCCGAGGTGATCCCGGAGGTGAAGGGGAAGCTCGACGGCCTCTCCATCAGGGTGCCGACGCCCACGGTCTCTCTCGTGGACCTTGTCGTGACCCTTTCGAGACAGACGACGAAGGAAGAGCTGAACAACTTCTTCAAGAAATATGCGGAAGGCCCTATGAAAGGGATCCTCGCAGCCACGGAGGAGGAGCTTGTCTCATCCGACTTCATCGGCGACTCCCACTCGTCCATTGTGGATCTGCCTTCGACGTTCGTCGTGGGGGGCAAGATGGCGAAGATCCTCTCCTGGTATGACAATGAATGGGGCTTCTCAACGAGGATGGCGGACCTTTTGACCTTTGTGATGAAGTGAGGAAGGGGAAGGAAGGTACCCTATGAAAGCAATTAATGGGGCTCAGCGCCCCCTCCAGCGGCATCAGCCGCATGGAGCCTCCCTGCTCAGGCTCGCTTGCGCTCGCATGCGTCTTTGCCTTGCCGCGGGGGAAGGCTCTTCCCAACCTTGCAAGTGAGGAAGGTACCCTATGAAATCTATCTCCGAACTCGATCCAACGGGAAAGAGGGTATTCATCCGCGTCGATTTCAACGTACCCATCGACGATGCGGGAAACATCACGGACGATACGAGGATCCGTGCGCACCTCCCCACTATCCGCTACGTCATAGAGCGGAAGGGCAAGGCCATACTGGCGTCCCACCTGGGGCGTCCAAAAGGCAAACGGGCTGAGAAGTACTCCCTGAAGCCGGCAGCGCTGCGCCTCTCCCAACTCCTCGGGAAGGATGTCGCCTTTGTCGATGACTGCATCGGCCCTGACGCGGAAAAGGCAGCGGCTGCCATGGGCGAGGGAGATGTGCTCCTCCTTGAGAACCTCCGTTTCCACGCCGAAGAAGAGAAGAACGACAAGGGGTTCGCACAAGCCCTGGCAAAGCTTGCGGACATCTACGTGGATGACGCGTTCGCCGTGGCCCACCGCGGTCATGCTTCGAACGCGGGAATCACGGCCTTTGTGAAGACGTGCGCGGTCGGCCTCCTTCTCGAAAGTGAGCTCGACTATCTCAAGAAGGCCACGGAGACACCCACCCGGCCTCTCGTTGCCATCATCGGCGGGGCAAAGGTCTCTGACAAGATCGCGGTCCTGGAGAGGCTCGTAGAAAAGGTGGATAAGCTCGTCATCGGAGGGGGCATGGCCTTCACTTTCCTCAAAGCCCTCGGGAACGAGGTGGGAAAATCACTCTGCGAGACGGACATGCTCGACACTGCCCTCGTCATCCTGGACAAGGCGAAAAAGCAGGGGGTGAGCCTCTATTTGCCTGTGGACTGCGTGGTGGCGCAGGGAGCATCCGCTGACGCGGTAGTGAAGTACGTGCCCGTGCAGGAGATCCCGAAGGAGTGGATGGCCCTCGACATAGGGCCTGCATCGACGACCCTTTTCAACGAGGCGGTCTCCGATGCCAAGACCATCGTGTGGAACGGCCCCATGGGCATGTTCGAGCTCGATCCCTTCAGCAGGGGCACGTACGGCCTCGTTGCTTCCGTGGCATCGGCGCACGCCCTGACCATCGTCGGCGGAGGCGACACGGACACTGCTGTCCATAGGGCGGGGGAGGCGCACAGGATTTCCTACATATCGACCGGAGGGGGGGCTTTCCTCGAGGTTCTCGAGGGGAAGACCATGCCCGCGGTAGAGGCGCTCGAGACGTGCGGAGGATAGGCCATGAGAACATGGATGCTCGCTGGCAACTGGAAGATGCATAACACCATAGGGGATTCGCAGAAGCTCGCCCGGGCGATCGCGGAGGGCGTAAAGGGAGTTTCAGGCGGCCAGGTCGTGGTGGCGCCCGTCTTCACGGCCCTGGATGCGGTCCGCGAGGTCAT
>CAYZAF010000321.1:0-2922 GCA_964476435.1 uncultured Syntrophaceae bacterium | reverse complement strand
GCCATCTGGCCGAGGAAGCTCACGAGAACCTGGGAGGATGCTGAGGATTTTATGCAGACGCCGCAGTCGGAGCTGAGGCTCCTCGGCACGGGCACGACCTCCATGCTCACGTGTCCATGCTTGAGGCGCTTTTCTGCCTTGAGCACGTCGTGAATGGTGGTAAAGAGCAGGTAGTGCACCCTATTGGCTGGCAATGGCTCTCATGACCTCCAGCAATCGGTCTATGTCGTCGCCGCCGGTAAAATAGCCGGGAGAGATGCGAACCCCGCCATTGGGAAAGGTTCCGACAGCCTTATGGGCCAAAGGGGCGCAATGAAGGCCGACCCGCACCGAGATACCCGCACGGTTGCATGCGTAGCCCACTTCCGATGGCTCGACGCCTTCTATATTCATGAGAATGATAGGCAGCAGATGGTGCGGCCCGTCGACGTCTGCGTATACCTTGATTCTCCGCATGCGGCGAAGACCTTCGAGGATCCTCTCTTTCGCCGCTCTTTTCTTCTCGGCGATCTCCCCTAGGCCCACCCTGTCGATAAAGTTGAGGCCTCCAAGCAGTCCGGCAATGGCGGGTGTGGCGGGTGTGCCGGACTCGTACCGGTCAGGCAGGGCCACAGGCTGCTCCGTATGTTCGGAATTGCTCCCGGTGCCGCCGAACTTGAGCGGGGCCGGATCAACCCCTTCGCGCAGATAGATTGCCCCCAACCCCTGAATGCCGAAGAGGGCCTTGTGGCAAGAAAAACAGAGCGCGTCTATGCCCTCCTTCCGGACGTCAATGGGGATGTTGCCGATCGTCTGGCAAGCATCGACGATGAGGAGCTTACCGCTGATAGCGTCCCGTATCCTGTCCAGAGGCTGCACTGTTCCGAGGATATTCGAGCCGTGGTTGATGATAACGGCCTTCGTCTTCCTCGATACTGCATCCTTGAGCGCCTTGAGGTCGAGAGAGCCTCCTTTCGTGCAGGCAACCACAGAAACCTCAACGTGCCTCGTCTTGGCCACGAAATCGAGGGGCCTCATCACCGAGTTGTGCTCCATTGCGGTGGTGACCACATGATCTCCCTTTCCCAGGAGGCCCAGGATGGCGAGATTGAGGGACTCTGTTCCGTTCTGGGTAAAGATCAACCTCTCCGATTGTTGCCCGTTGATGAATGCGGTGAGTCTCTCCCTCGCATCGAAGACCAGCCGAGCCGCATCTATTGACAGGGCATGGCCGCCCCTCCCGGGATTGCCTCCCATGGAGGTGAGGAAGCGGAGGACCGACGTTACAGTCTCTTCCGGCTTCGGAAAAGAGGTGGCTGCATTATCAAAGTACATCATCAGGGCTTCAAGACGCTCGAGGACTCGGCGAGGGAAGAGACTATCTCGAACATGTTGCTCGTTCTGCCGACCCGCACCCGCTCCTTCAGACGATAGAAGTCGATGCACGTGCCGCACAACAGGATCTCCACCCCGAGATCCTGCAGCTCCTCCAGGTATGGCAGCACCTCGGATGTGTCGGAAGCAAGCCTGACCCCACCGTTGACGAAAGCGATCCGCCACGGCAGGGGCTTCATCTCCTTCAAGGTCATAAGGAACGACTTCATGAGGATCGCTCCCAAGCGGTCATCCCCCCTTCCCAGGGTTTCGCCATCGACGAAGGCCATGATCTTTCTTGCCTTACCTTCCTTTTCGGGCGCCCCTTCTTCGGCCCTCGAGGCAATGAGAAGAAACATGTCCCCCTGCTGCTCCATTGCCACCCGGTAGCCCCTCGATTCAAGAAATCGGCGGACATTCTCCCGGGATGTCTCATTGTCGACGCCGACCTTTACCTCATCCAGTCCCTGATCCTCGATAAGTTTCTTGGTTTCCAGAACGGGTTGAGGGCAGCTCTTACCCCTGCAGTCGAGAAAATACATAGACATATTGTAAACGACAACGGGTGCTTTGGCAAGAGTGTATATAGGTATTAGTGATGAGTGTTATAGAAAGGGCGACTCTATGATCTCTACGGAAAAATCTTTCGGTGTTCCCGAATACGTATCGGGGAAGACGATGGAAAAGGGCATCTCCTTGTTCGGTGACAGCACGAACGCAATCAGATTGGCTTTTCTGAAGTCAGCCACCTTCTTCTCTATGTCCGACTTGTCCATCTGCCGCACCTCACCTTCCGTCAGGGGGAGGCCGGCGAGGGCCAGGTGCTCCCCCATTATCGCCCCCTGTTGGTCGAAGAGCTTTGCCTTCAATATCACGTACTTTCTGGATTTTGTCGAACCGTTCGCCACCATCCCGCGGATGAGGAATACCTTACCATCCTTAATGACGGTCTCCTGTCCCTCGATCTTGCCCAGTTTCAGCCACCTGTTCCCGGCACCCACGTAATTCATCCAGCCATACCATCCCCCGGCAGCGAGGAGGAGAACGACGACGATGCAGACGAGAAGGGCGGTAAGGAGCCTGCGGGTCTTCTCTTGGGCAGGCTTCTCGACAGTAATCGAAGGGCCCTCTGACAACGGGCCCCGCGTGAACCTCTGCTCTGTTATGGGGCTCCGGCCCGCCTCGTCCCCCCCGTGAACGAAGACGTGGCCGCAACCGGAGCATCGCATTTTTTGGTAGGGGGACTTGAGCTGGCTGTCGTCCAGCCTATACGCTCTCTTGCACTCGGGGCACGTAATGATCATTGTCCGGCCCTTGATAGGGGAAGGGGGGTCCCCCCTTCCCCTATCTGCTCAATCTCTTCTTGAACTCGTCAATCAGTTTCGGCACCACCTGATTGTAATCCCCTACTATACCATATGAGGCGATCTTAAAGATAGGGGCATCGGCATCCTTGTTGATGGCCACGATGCAGTCCGATGTCCTCATTCCTGCGAGGTGCTGAATTGCCCCAGAGATGCCGCATGCGATGTAGATCTTCGGCTTCACCGTCTTGCCGGTCTGGCCCAC
>CAYZAF010000320.1:0-10498 GCA_964476435.1 uncultured Syntrophaceae bacterium | reverse complement strand
CTCGCGCAGGATGGATACCATGTCCCCGTAGTCCCGCGGCTCCTTCTCCACCTGCATACCGATCAGCTTGGCGATCCCCCGGTACATGGGATAGGTGGTGATGGCGAGGGAGTCCAGCTGAAACTTCTCGGGGAATGACGGGATGTCAGGCCTCTTCGAGAATCCCCGGAGCAGGACCCCATTGGCCACCCGCTCCCCTTTCAGCACCTCCATGGCCTTTTCCATGAACCTTCCGAAGATTGAGGCGCTCTTTTCCGCGGCAGGCGTTTTCGCAGCCGGCATGACGAGGGGTTTGCCGTCCTTGTGGGGGTCTCCATCCTCGATCTCGTCGGAGAGGCCCTCCCCATGGAAGACGATGCCGAACCGGTGGGAAACGCCCGGTTTTATCGTAACGGTGACGCTGTCCACCGAAGGAATTGCCTTTGAAAGGCGGCCGCACAGCTCCTCACCCAGGGCGGTCTCGATCCTCCCCGCCCTCCGGTCGGCAACGATTCCGTCCCCGGCGAGAGTGCAGAAATTTCCCCTGGCAGTGACATCGCCGGGAGCGATATCCATGTTGAGGCCGAGCACCTCGAGGATGCCCCTGCCGATCTCATGCGCAGCAGGATCATAGCCGAAAAGGCTCAGGTGGCCGGGGCCGCTGCCGGGGGTGATGCCGACTCCCACGGGAATGGTCCTTCCGAGCACCCCCCTTTCGATGGCGAGGCGATCTATGTTGGGCTTTAGTGCGGCCTCGAGGGGGGTCTGATGGGAGTGGTTAGGGTCAGGGATATCTCCCAGGCCGTCGAAGACGAGGAAAATGATCTTCTGATCGTTCTTCAGGATGAGCTGGTCGGTCACGGTGCCTCCGTAAGGATTCCGTCAGGGACTTGTGTCACGCGCCCTTCTCCTCGATCATTCTCATGCAGGTGATGCAGTAGCGGGCCACCGGGTTGGCCTCGAGCCTCTTCTCGCTGATCGCTTCTTCGCATTCCTCGCAGATGCCGTACGTCTTGTTCGCTATCTTGTCGAGGGCCGAGTCTATCTCTTTCACCATGGTCCTCTCGTTGTCGCTGAGGCTCATGAGGATATCGGCGTTATAGGCATTGCTCGCAGCGTCAGCCATGTCCTGGATGCCGTCGGTTCCGAGGGTATAAGAATCCTCCTTAAGCTTCTTCGACTTGTTGAGTATGGATTCTCTCTGCTTGAGGAGCCTTTTTCTGAAGAATGCGAGCTTATCCTTTCTCATCTTACACCCCTGCACAATTGATTCCCACGGAATTCCCGCCGTGGCACCACAAGTATACGCCTCACCTTTCTCTTACTCCATCTTCTGTCTGTCTGCTTCGATCCAAAGGCCCTCCAGATCATAGAGCTCCCTCAGATCTTCGAGGAACACGTGGACGATCACGTCCCCATAGTCCATGATGACCCATCGTCCCTGCTCATAGCCCTCGATAAAGGCTGGCTTCAGCCCCTTTCCCTTCATTCCCTTCTCCACGGTGTCCGATATGGTCCTCACGTGGCGCTCGCTTCCGCCTGTGGCAAGGAGAAAGGCATCGGCTATGTCAGTCAGTCCGGCCAAATCGATCACCAGCACATCCTCGGCCTTTTTTTCCAGCGCGAGCCGGCCGCACTCATGCGCCTTTTCCAAAGCTCCCACTACGACGCGTAAAGTCCTTTCCTTGTGATATATCGTTCCACTGCGTCGGGAACGAGGTACCTGATCGATCTGCGCTGCCTCGAGAGCTCCCTGATCGCGGAAGAGGAAACGTCGAGCTGCGTGATGTGGTGGAGGTGGATCCTCTTTCCCGACTCGTGCTCCCACGTGCTTTCGTCAACGGGCGCCGCGTGGCCGGCCAGAGGTGCGGGAAGCCCTTCCACCTTCTTCCCTGGCCTCACCATAACCACAAAATTCGCATAGGCGAACAATTCCGCGCTCTCCCTCCATAAACCGATATCCGAGAAAGCGTCGAGGCCCACGAGAAAATAGACATCGCCGAACCGGCGGGAGAAGAGCCTCACCGTGTCTATCGAGTAGGAGATGCCTCCCCTTCTCACCTCTACCTTGGAGGTCGAGAAGAAGCTGTTCCCCCGTGTCGCCATCTGCAGCATGCGCACCCGATCATCCGCCCCTGCCCCTGTGCCCTTGCGCTTCAGCGGCTGGACCCATGCAGGGACAAAGTAGACCTTCTCCAGGGCAAATGCCTCCCGTACCTCTTCTGCCACCCTCAGATGGGCTACGTGAACAGGGTCGAATGTTCCGCCGAAGAGTCCCACGCCCATCTTAAGTCCTCTGCTGCCCGCTGCCGAAAGCGATGAACTTCGTCACCGTAAGCTCCTCGAGCCCCATGGGGCCGAAGGCATGGAGCCTGGTCGTGCTGATGCCCATCTCTGCCCCGAGCCCGAGCTGGAACCCGTCGTTGAGGCGGGTCGATGCGTTGACGAGCACGAGGGACGAATTGACCTCCCTCAAGAACCTCCAGGCATTGTCGTAGTCCCGCGTAATGATGGCGTCAGTATGCTCCGAGCCGTAGGTCCTGATATGCCCTATGGCCTCGTCGAGGCTGCCAACGATTCTCACGGAGAGGGTGAGGTCGAGGTATTCCTCGTACCAGTCCTCTTCAGTGGCCAGCGCCATGCCGGACACCAGGGCACTCGCCTCTGCGCAGCCCGTCATGGTCACCCCGGCCTTTCGAAAGTCGGAAGCCATGGCCGGCAGAAAGGATGGGGCAATGGCCCGGTGCACGAGGAGGGTTTCCATGGCATTGCACGTGGCCGGCTTCTGGACCTTCGCATTGAGACATACTTCCCTCGCCATCGCCTCGTCCGCATGTTCATCCACGAAAACGGCGCACACGCCCTTGTAGTGCTTCAGCACGGGGATGCGGGACTGCTCTGCGACGCTCCTGATAAGCCCTTCCCCTCCCCTCGGAATAACTAGGTCAATATAATCGTTGAGCCTCAGAAGTTCATAGAGGAACTCCCGGTCGCTCGTTTCGATGAGCTGCGCCACTGCCGGGCTCACGTTGCATTGGATCAGGGCTTCCCTGATGAGGCTAAAGAGGGCCGCGTTCGAATAGGAGGCCTCGTGGCCCCCCTTGAGGATCACCGCGTTGCCGCTCTTGAGGCAGAGGGCAAAGGCGTCAATCGTGACATTGGGCCGCGACTCGTAGATGATGGCGATGACCCCGATAGGGATGCGCATGCGGGAAACGAGGAGGCCGTTAGGCCTCTTCCATGTCTTGACGATCTCGCCGACAGGGTCGGGAAGCTGCCGCACGTCGTTCAAGCCCGCGGCCATCTCGTCGATGACCTTGCCGGTGACCTTCAGGCGCTCGATGAGGCTCGCTGGCATCCCTTCCTTTTGCGCCTTCTCGACGTCTTTGCGGTTCTCCTCCACGAGGAGCTCCCGTCTCTCGTTGACGAGGGCCTCGAGCGCGGCAAGGACCCTGTCCTTTGTCCCGGAGGAGAGATGGGCAGCCTCCTGCGATGCGGCCCGTGCCGCCCTCGCAATCTCTTCAGCCTTCATAGGAGCACCATGTTGTCCCTGTGGACTACTTCTTCCGTATATTTATAGCCGAGCTTCCTCTCTATCTCAATACTTTTCGAGCCTTTTATCTTGCCGATATCGGACGATGAATAGTTGACGATGCCCCGGGCTATGGATTTCTTGTCCGCCCCGGCGATGTCGACGCACTCCCCCCTTGCAAAATCGCCCTCCACCCTGACGATGCCCGAGGGAAGGAGACTCTTCCCTGCATCGAGGAGGGCCTCCCGAGCCCCCTGATCCACGAGGATTCTCCCTTTCGACTTGAAGGCGAAGGCGATCCAGCACTCTTTCCTCGTCATCCGCTTGCGCGCGAGAAAGAGCGTGCCTATATCCTCACCGCGAACGATGCGGACGAGCACGTCCCTGACGTCGCCTTTGACCAGCCTCGTAGGTATGCCGTAGTGGCCCGCCTTTTTCGCTGCCTCGATCTTGCTCGCCATGCCTCCCACGCTCTTCTCGCTCTCGGTCCCGAGGGCGAGGGACTCGATCCTCTCGTCGATCCTCTTCACCGTCCTGATCATGGGCGCGCCGGGATAGCGCTTCGGGTCCTTTTCGAAGAGGCCCTCCACGTCCGACAGGAGCACGAGGCAGTCGGAGCTCGTGATCTGAGCGATGAGGGCGGAAAGATTGTCATTGTCTCCGAACATGATCTCCTTGAACGAGAGGGTATCATTCTCGTTTACGATGGGGATCACCCCCATCTCGAGAAGGGCGTCGATGGTGTTCAAAAGATTGATGCACCTCGCCCTCGACCTGATGTCTTCATGGGTGAGGAGTATCTGACTCGCCGTCAGCCCTGCCTTGGCGAATGCGTCCATGTACATGCGCATGAGCACGACCTGCCCCAGAGACGCGAGGGCCTGCTTCTTCGCTATATCTTGAGGCTTTCTCTTCAAGCCCACCCTCTCCATGCCGCATGCTATGGCGCCGCTCGACACGACGATCACCTGCACTGACTGCTCGCTCACTGCCTTGATCTGCCGGGCAAAGTCCTCTGCCTTTGCGCTGCTTATCCTGTTTTCGTCGTCCAGGAGCACGGATGTGCCTATCTTGAGCACCAGCCTTCTCATGTCACCCAAGGACCCTCATCTGCTCCTCTGCGCCGATTCTTCCCTTAAGCCTCTCCACGCCCCATCCCAGGGTAGCGCTGACTGGGATTACCTCCTCACCCTTCTCCCGCAAGGCCTCTTCCTTGCCTGCCACGTCCTCCGGACCGATTTTGTCGATCTTGTTGAGCACGATGACCCGCTCCCTTCGGCCCACGTCCTCCCGGTAGAGGCAAAGCTCGGTGAGCAGGATCCCGTAGTCCCGGAGCACGTCCCCGGACGAGGCGTCGATCACCCAGAGGAGCATCTCCGTCCTCTCTATGTGACGGAGGAACTTAAGCCCAAGGCCCTTGCCCCTCGAAGCCCCCTCGATAATGCCTGGAATATCGGCAATGACGATGCTGCGGTCGCCCTCGGGCATCACCCCCAGAGAGGGAGTGAGCGTCGTAAACGGGTAGTCGCCCACCTCAGGGGTCGCGTTCGTGAGGCGGGACAGGAGGGTCGATTTGCCGGCATTCGGCAGTCCGATGATCCCGACGCGGGCGAGAAGCTTCAGCTCGAGCCTAAGGGAGCGCTCCTGGCCCCCTTCGCCCTCATCGAACCGCGTTGGCGCCCGGTTCACAGGGCTGACGAAATGGGTGTTCCCCCTTCCGCCCCGTCCGCCCCTGGCAGCGACGTACGTCTGCGCTTCGCCGACAATGTCGGCGAGGAGCGCATTGCTTCCGCTATCGCGAACCTCAGTGCCCACGGGAACATAGACATAGAGGTCCTTTCCGTTCCTCCCCGTCTTCTGCCCGCTCCCGCCGCTCCGGCCGTTTTCAGCGCGATAGATTCGCTTGTACTTGAAGTCTAAAAGACTGATGAGGCTTTTGCGGCCCCATATGACGACATCGCCCCCCTTGCCGCCATCACCGCCGTCAGGGCCGCCTTTCGGCACGAACTTTTCTCTCCTGAAGCTTGCACTCCCTCGACCGCCGTCCCCCGCTTTTACGTAAAGAGAAGCCTCGTCGACGAATTTCATTCCACAGGGTAAACACTCACCTTCTTTCTGTCTCCCTTGGCCTCGAAGGTTACGCTGCCGTCTATGAGAGCAAAGAGGGTGTTGTCCCGACCCATGCCCACGTTCGTTCCCGGATAGATCCGCGTCCCGTGCTGCCTCACGATGATGCTGCCTGCCCTGGCGAACTGTCCCCCGTAAACCTTTACCCCGAGCCTCTGGCCGCTCGAGTCCCGGCCGTTGCGCGAGCTTCCTCCGGCTTTCTTATGCGCCATTTGTTGCCTCCATCTGGATCTTCTCGATGACCAGCTCAGTATACGGCTGACGATGGCCTTTCTTCTTCTTGGTGTCTTTTCTCCTCTTGTACTTGAAGACCGTCTTTTTCCGCCCCTTGCCCTGAGCGACTATCTTCCCCGTCACCGAGGCCCCTTGCACGTAAGGGGTTCCCACAAGGGTGCGCTCCCCGTCATTGACAGCGAGGACCTGTTCGAGGGCGACCACGTCATCGGCATTCCCGGACAGTTTTTCAACCCTCACCTTGGCCCCCTCGCTTATCCGGTACTGCTTGCCGCCGCTCTCTATGATGGCATACATATTATTAATCTCCCCGCCTTTCCTCAAAATTTGAAACCATTACTATAGAGGAAAACGACCGAAAAGTCAATAAGTAACTTCGGTGTTCGCTTAGGGTGTTCGGCCAACCGTATGTCCCGGTCGCGCTGTGCGGTCAAGGGGGGGGCGGTGAAGCCGAGAAGCTATTTCGTGTTTGGCGCGGCCAACCGCATGTTCGCTGTCGCGGTCTGGGGATTTGTCGGAATACCGGTAAAGCGGTTTTGTAATTGGCGCGGCCAACGGCATGTTCAGGATCGCGCTCTGCGGCGGTCTGCTCCGTCCCGTGCCTTCGGATATACACAAGTATTATCCTCGGCCAGCGAGACTCGCATCCCATCCACATATCATCGATCCCTCCATGCCTTTGTCCACACCGGCCGGATGCACCAGCGTTACCCCCGTGGCGATGTGGCTGCTATCAACATGTCCTGTCGGACGGGGGTGCCCCGATAAGGCAGGTGGATCTTGTTCCATCCTGGCTGGTGCATCCGGCGGTACAGAAGAGTGCATGTATCATCCTGGGGCAAAGAAGCCGGACGAGGCTGCCGCCGCGCCAGACAACGAGACAGACGCCGAGATAGTGTCTTAACCGTCCGCGGAGGGCTGTTCCTTCTCGATTCGCATCGCCGGGAGGGGCTGGGGGACCCGTCACGAAAGACGAGAGTGAACGGGAACCGGTAGGCAAGCCCCGCACCTTCTTGGTGCGGGGCTTCTCCATGATCCACGCGCCTGATACCGAGGCAATTACCTACGGCAGGGCGTTCCTATTTGCGGAGCACCACAGAGGAGAATTGAAGGGCAGGAACCCGCGGCCACCACCCTTAGGTGCCGCGGGTGGCTTCGCAATCGGTGCGTGAGCGAGTCTTACGTGTAGACGGGTCAGCACCGGAGGCGCTAGCGAATCGGAAGGAATAGCCTTCGTAAGCGGACGGGGGGTTGTTCCAAGAGTAGTCTTATGTCCCAGGTAACAAGTCTTCGGGGTGAAAAAGAGACGGGTCGGAAATCTGGGCTGGCCGTAGGCGGTAGCGCTTAGCGTTTCGCAAGGAATAGCCTTCCGACCGAACGGGTGCTTCCGTGGCGGGGGTGTCACGGGCCGCTTATCTTACTTGTGATGATTGGGGGTCCATGAAAAAAGAACGCGTCGCAGCCTTCGAAAAGGCAGGCCTTATCCTCCTTACCCTCTGGGCCATGGTCGTCATCGTGCCCGACCTCGGCCGTGTCTTCGGGAACTATGGCACTCTCGGGTTCGAGGCGGACAACAACGGGAGGGTATCCCGCGTCTTCGGGCCTCCCGCGGCCTCGCCGGATGCGGATATCCGCGAGAACGACCGCATCGACCTGAAAGGGACCCCTCTTGCCGACCGCCTCGCCGTGTTCGGCGGCATGGGCGGCATACAGTACTTGCCCGTGGGACACGAGGTCCACCTATGCATGGAAAGAGAGGGGGGAGGACCGCGGCCTGAGCGAAAGCTTGTCATCCTGAAGGCCGTGCCCAAGCCCCTATCGTCCGCCGGCCGCCTCGTGCTCTTCTTCGACACGGCGGGAGGCATCCTCTTCATCCTTCTCGCGTTCGCCCTCGTGTGGCAGCGGCCCAACGCCATGACGTGGGGATTCTTCCTTTACGCCATGTGGTTCAACCCGGGCCAGTTCTTCGCCTGGTACGCCGAGCTTCAGCGCTGGCCCTATGGGCTCCTCGGCCAGGAGGCGGCCCAGGCATTGGCGCAGGGGCTGGGTTATGCCGGGTTCGTCGCCTTTGCCTTGCGTTTTCCCCACAACACGGTTCCGTCCCGCTGGCAGAGCGTCGGGCGCGTCCTGCCGTTTTTGGCCGGCCTGCTCGTCGTCCTGCAGCTTCTCGGGTTCGCCACGGCCCTTGGCTTTCCCGCCGAGGGGTTCGGCCAGGCGTTCTACCTCACGGGATACGCGATCGACCTCTTCGTGCTTTTCATCCTGAGAGTCAAGCGCGAATCGCAGGCCCCCGAAGACCGGCAGCGCACGCGATGGGTTGAATGGGGCTGCTGGGTGGGCTTGCTTGCCTTCATCGTAGCCGACAGCAACGAAGCGACGGACCTGTGGGGGTACCTGTGGCGCCGCCTGTCGTGGTACCCCTCGGAGACTACCCTCTCCGCCCTCTACCTGGTGAACGCCGCCGTGCCCCTCGCCATCTTCCATGCGATCAGGAAGCACCGGGTGGTCGACGTGCGCTTTGCGTGCAGCCGGGCCACGACGCTCCTTCTCACCTGGCTCGGCATCGGCATAAGCCTGGCTGCGGCGAGCGTCTATGTCGAGGGAAAGATCCCGTTTCACGACCGGGTCCTCTTCTTCATCGCGGTCGTGGCCTTGATGAAGCTCTTTCTGGAGCGCCTCCATGAGTGGCTCAACAAAGGCGCCGACCGCCTCTTCTTCAGCCCCCTCGTGCGTGCGGAAGAAGAGATGCGCCGCCTCGCCGCGTCTCTCGCCGCAGGTGTTGAGTGCGAGAGCGTCGATGCCCGCCTCGCTGCCGAGCCCGCTTCCTGCCTGCGCCTCGCCTCGGCAGCCGTCTTCAGGAGAGACCGGGATGGCGCCTATTGGCAGCAGCCCGGCGCCATCGGATGGGAGGACCGAGGGGGCCGGCAGGGCCCTGCCCTTCCGGCGACGCTCGTGAGAAAGGTCGAGAGTAGCGGCATGCCCCTGCGCCTGGCGCTCGATGACCTGCACGGGGAGATGCCCGGGGGCACGCGCCTGCCGATCCTCGCCGTGCCGTCTGCCGGAAGGGACGGGCTCCTCGCCATTGCCCTCTACGGCGCCCACGAGACAGGCACGGACCTCACGGACGACGAGGTGGCAATCTTGGGCGAATTCGGGCAGGCAGCCGTCTCCGGATACGAGTGCGCCCGGATGCGCATGCAGTCCGGGCAGATAGAAGCCCTGGAGGGAGAGCTGCGCCAATGCCGCGGCAGCTCCGGGCAGGAAGAAGGCGATCTATGCTGAGGGGTCTATGGGCGAACCGAACCTCGATCCGGCAGCGCGCCGTCTTTAGGCGCCCTTATGGGAGACATGGCGGACGAGGCTCGCGGCGAGGCCTGTATACGTATCTGGCGTGAGCGCGAGGAGGCGCTTCTTGTCCTCTTCGGGAAGGTCGAGAGCCGCGATGAATGCCCTCATTTCCTCCCTGGAGATCGCAGTGCCCCTCGTCAGGTCCTTCATGCGCTCGTAAGAATCTGCGAGCCCTGCCTTGCGCATCACTGTCTGCACTGCCTCTGCCAGCACCTCCCAGGCATTCTCCAGGTCAGCGGCCAGGGCTTTGCGATCGATTTCCACCCTCGCGATGCCCCTCAAGGCAGAGCGCAGGGCCACCACGGAGTGTCCCAGGGCCGTGCCGATATTCCGCTCGGCAGAAGAATCGGAGAGGTCCCGCTGGAGGCGGGAAATCGGCAGCTTCGAGGCCAGGTGATCGAAGAGGGCATTGGCGATGCCGGCGTTGGCCTCGGAGTTCTCAAAATCGATGGGGTTGACCTTGTGGGGCATCACGGACGAGCCCACCTCCTCTTTCACGACCCGCTGCCGGAAGTAGCTTAAGGAGATGTATGACCACATGTCCCGGTCGAAATCGAGGAGGATGTTGTTGAAGCGCATGAGGATGTGGAACAGCTCCGCCATGAAGTCGTGCGGCTCGATCTGGGTGGTCAGCGGATTGAAGGAGAGCCCCAGCCTCTCGACGAATGCCCTTCCCACGTCCTCCCAGGGCACGTGGGGATAGGCAACGACGTGGGCGTCATAGGCGCCGACAGTCCCGTTGAACTTGCCCAGGTACTCCGCCTCCTCAAGCTGCCTGAGCTGACGCTGCCACCGGTAGGCAAAGACCGCCAGCTCCTTGCCCATGGTCGAGGGGGTGGCGGGCTGGCCGTGCGTCCTCGTGAGCATTGCCGCGTCCCCGGTCGCCTCTGCCAGGCCAGCTACCCGTTCGGCCACCTCGCGCGCCAGGGGCAGCCACTCTCCCCCGATGCCCTCTTTCAGCATCAGGGCATACGCCAGATTGTTGATGTCCTCAGACGTGCAGCAGAAATGGACCGCCTCCCGGACGTCTGCGAGGGAGGTCGACTGGAGGCGCTCTTTCAGGTAGTACTCCACTGCCTTCACATCGTGGCGCGTGGTGGCCTCTATCTCTTTGACCCCCTTTGCCTCCTTTTCGTCGAACCCTTCTGCCCACGAGCGCAAAAGATGCGTCTCCCCTTGCGAAAACCGCCGCACATGGGTGATCTCAGGGGTCTCGCTCATCATGATGAGCCATTCGATCTCCACACGGACCCGGTATCGGATGAGGGCCCCTTCGGA
>CAYZAF010000319.1:0-1660 GCA_964476435.1 uncultured Syntrophaceae bacterium | reverse complement strand
GGTGCAGATAAGAAAGGGCTTGCCAAGAACGGGCAGATGTTCAATAGTATTAGCACTGGCCGGACCGTGCTCCCGGTCTCTTTTCAGATAACAATGGTCGGAAGAAACATAGGGAACCCTTTCACAAAATGCAACAAGGAGGCGTCATGAGCACCATTTCGAGCGATGGTTTTTCCGGGCACGAGCTTTTCTCCTCGAATCAGGGCCTTACCTACGACGATTTCATCGTCCTGCCAGGGTATATCGATTTTCAGCCGGATGATGTTGATCTTGAAACAGCCCTGACGCGCAACATCAGGATCAAAAGACCCCTCGTATCGAGCCCCATGGACACGGTCACGGAGGCGAGAATGGCGATCGCCCTGGCGCTCCTCGGCGGCATCGGAATTATTCACTACAACAATAGCATCGAAGAGCAGGCAGAAGAAGTCAAAAAGGTGAAGCGCTTCGAGAACGGCTTCATCATGGACCCTGTGACCCTCACCCCGGAGCATACCATTGCGGACGTTGACGCCATCAAGGCGACGTATGGGTTCTCCGGAATCCCGATCACAACCGAAGGGCGCCTCAACTCGAAGCTCGTAGGAATAGTGACGAACCGAGACATTGACTTCGAAAAGGACCGGAGCAGGAAACTCGCCGAGGTCATGACGACCGACGTTCTCGTCGCGAAGAAGGGGATCTCTCTTGCCGAGGCAAACGAGATCCTGAGGAAATCTAAGAAAGGCAAGCTCCCCATCATCGATGACGCGGGGCTTCTCGTGGCGTTCATGTGCAGGAACGATTTGCTCAAGAACAAGGATTTTCCCTTTGCCTCCAAGGACGAAGCCAAGCAGCTCATGGTCGGGGCCGCGATCTCCACTCGCGAGGAGTCGAAGGAGAGACTCAGCAGGCTCGCTGCGGCCGGGGTGAACGTGGTTGTCATCGACGCTGCGCAGGGGAACTCGGTCTACCAGATCGAGATGATACGATACATCAAGAAACACCATCCCGAAATTGATGTCATCGGCGGGAACGTTGTGACGGAGGCGCAGTGCAAAAGCCTCATCGAAGCTGGTGTAGACTCGCTGAGGATCGGGATGGGCCCGGGGTCGATCTGCACGACCCAGACGACCATGTCGGTCGGACGGGCCCAGGCCACAGCCGTCTACAGGTGCGCAGGATATGCACGGTCCTACGGCATTCCCGTGATCGCGGACGGGGGCATCTCCAACATAGGGCACATCGCAAAAGCCATTGCTCTTGGGGCCGGAGCAGCGATGATGGGCTCCCTGTTTGCAGGTACGGAAGAGGCGCCGGGCGAGTATTTCTACGAAAACGGCGTGCGGCTGAAGAAATACAGGGGGATGGCATCAGCCGAGGCCATGGAAAAGGGCGGCTCGAAAAGGTACTTTGCCGAAGAGGCAAAGATCCTCGTGGCCCAGGGGGTTTCCGGCGCCGTCGTCGACAAGGGCTCCATGTTCGACCTCGTTCCGTACCTGGTTCAGGGGCTCAAGCACTCTTTCCAGGATATGGGCGCGCGGAGCGCCCGGTTGCTTCACGATATGCTCGAATCGGGAGAGCTGCGCTTCGAGAGGCGCTCTCCGTCGGCCCAGGGGGAGGGGGGCATTCACGACCTCTATTCGTATAAGCCCCCCAAGATCATGTAATTCCAATTCTA
>CAYZAF010000318.1:0-14033 GCA_964476435.1 uncultured Syntrophaceae bacterium | reverse complement strand
GTTGGCGGGTCACTCCCAGAACAAGGCAGAGGCGAGAGAGGAGAAGAAGGAAGAGCCGAAAAAGGAGGAGACGAACGAGATAGGACCAATAGTCTCGCTCGAGCCCTTTGTGATGAACGTCGCCGGTAATCCGTCGAGATACGTGAAGATATCCATAGCCCTGGAAGTGAAGGACGCGAAGGATGAGGAACACATAAAAAAGGTCACCCCTGCGATAAGGGACGCCATGCTGAAGGTGCTCGGGGCAAAGCCACCGGAAGCCTTTACCGACGTAGCCGGGCGCGACACGATAAAGAAAGAGCTCTTTGACGGCGTAAGCACCCTGTTCGCCAAGGGTGATCTCAAGTCCGTGTATGTGACCGACATCATCATACAGTAGGAGCCAAAAGGTTGGAACAGCTTCTCTCCCAGGACGAAATTGATGCGCTGCTCAAGGGCATCTCCGACGGTGACGTGGAGACGGCAAAGGAGGCGGAGCCTGAAGCGGCGGCCCCGACAGAACGGGCTAATGCGAAAGTATTCGACTTTGCAAAGTATACGAAGGGCAGAAAGGAACGACTGTCGGCCCTTGAGTTCATCGCAGACAGACTGTCGAAATCCTTGAGATCCGGCCTCACCCTCTTTCTCGAGCGGGAAGTGGACATGAATGTAACCCCTACGCAATACACGGACTACGGGGAATTCATAAAGACCCTTCCCCTCCCCACGAACATGAACATCGTCATCACTGACAACCTCAAGGGCTTCTTCATCGTGATTTTCGATGCAAAGCTTATCTTCTGCGTTCTGGAGAGCGTGTTCGGCAGCAATAGCATAACCGTTCCGAAGATCGAAGGCAGAGAATTCACCAAGATCGAGTTCAACGTCATAAAGAAGCTCGTTGACCTTGTCTCCGTGGAGATGGAAAAAGCGTGGGAACCGGTCTACGAAATACGATGCAAGTATTCCAGGTCAGAGATCAATCCGAACTACATCACTATGGTTTCCCAGGAGGAGACAGTGGTGATCCTCGAGTTTTCCGTGGAGATCGCGGATGTGGTCAGCTGGATGAAGATATGCATGCCCTACGGCATACTGGAGACGATCAAAGGCTACCTCATCTCCACGCCTTCGAGGGAGGATATGGAGATGAGGGCGAAATGGTTTCAGAGACTGCAGGGCAGCGTCAACGAGGTGCCCCTGGAGCTGAGGGCAGTCCTCGGGAAGAAGAGGCTGACGGTCCAGGAGTTCCTGCAGATAAGGAAAGACAGCGTCATCATCACCGACAGCTCCGTTGACGAGCCGATCGACCTCACGATTATGGACATCCCCAAGCTGAAGGGCAGGATGGGCATCTGGAGGGGCAACAAGGCCGTAAAGATAGAACACATACTCACTAAGTAACGAAAGAGGGGGGTGAGATGATGGAGGAGTTTGCACCGGCTGAACAGCGGGGCGGCGAAGGAGAAAGCCATGAGATGAGCATGGAGAGCCTCCTCGACATCCCTGTGGAGATATCCGTTGAGATAGGGAGAGCGAGAATGGTCATTGGGGAGCTTCTCTCTCTCACCAGGGGATCGGTGATAGAGCTTAACAGGTTGGCGGGCGAATCGGCGGATATTTTCGTGAACCAAAAACTTGTGGGAAAAGGTGAGATCGTGGTGGCGAACGAGAGGCTCGGCATCAGGATACTGGAAATAGTGACCCCCAAGGAAAGGGTGCAGAAGCTCGGATAATGGAGAATATCTACCTCAGCGCCATAAAGATGTTTCTCATCGTCATTGCCATGGCGTGCGGGATCATACTCCTCTACCGCTACTCGGGGAAGCTCAAGCTAAGACTGCCGATCAAGAATTCCGGGCCTCACAAGGTAGAGACCATTCATCTGGGCTTTCGCAAGTTCGTGTCAATCATGGAAATAAGGGATCATGTACTGGTCATAGGGGTTGGGGAAAAGGAGATGGCTCTCCTGGCTTCATGGAAGAAGGAAGAGGAGAAGATATGAAGACTCTCCTTGCTGGTCTCCTTGCCGTCTCCCTCCTGGGCGTTCCCTCCCTGTGCCTCGCGAGGAATCACGTGGTCAGAGCCGTAGCAACGAAGCCGCTTTCTGTGGAGAACCCCAGGGCCGCGCCGAAGTCCGATCTCTTCAGCTCTTTGACGGGAGCGCAGGGCAGCAAGAGTCTCATCAGCATCGCTCTCATGCTTACCATCCTGGCTTTCGCGCCCGCCATACTCCTTCTGATGAGCTCGTTCACCAGGATTGTGATTGTCCTGTCTTTTCTGAGGCAGGCCATGGGCATACCCACACTTCCTCCGAACCAGATCATCGTCGGTCTTTCTCTCTTCCTCACCTTTTTTATCATGGCGCCCACATACGAGAGAATCCATACCGAGGCACTCTCTCCCTTCATGAGCGACAAGATCGGCTACGAGCAGTTCCTGAGCATTTCTTCCCAGGAGATGAGCACCTTCATGCTCAAGTTCGCTAGAGAGAAGGACTTGGCCCTGTTCATGAATCTGGCGGGCCTGTCAAGGCCGGCAAACGAAAAGGATATCCCCTTCAGGGTCATTGTTCCGGCATTCGCGATCAGCGAACTGAAGAGGGCCTTTCAGATCGGCTTTCTCCTTTATATTCCTTTCCTCGTCATCGACATGGTGGTCGCGAGTGTGCTCCTCTCTGCAGGGATGATGATGCTGCCGCCCATATTCATCTCCCTGCCTTTCAAGCTCATGCTGTTTGTCCTCGTAGACGGCTGGAACCTCCTCGTGGGTTCCCTGATAAAAGGATTCTACTGAAGGTGACACAATGAGTCAGGACCTTGTCATTCAAATATTCCGGGATTGCTTGAAGACAGCCCTTCTGGTCTCAGCTCCCATGCTCATCTCTGCGATCATCGTCGGGCTGCTGGTGAGCATTTTTCAGGCAGCGACGCAGATCCATGAAATGAGCCTCGTCTTCGTCCCGAAGATACTTGCCATAATCGGCTGCCTCCTGGTTCTGTCGCCGTGGATACTGAACGTCCTTGTTACGTTCGCGACGGGCATCATTTCAAATATCCCGGTCTATGTGAGGTAGGTACTTGGTCGCCATTGGCTTCGAAGCAGAGAAATTCATCCTTGTCTTCTTCAGGGTTCTCTCCATGCTCTGGCTCCTGCCCCTCTTCGAATCGCAGAGCATCTCGGCCGGGTACAAGGCAGGCCTATCCCTGATCATTGCCTTTCTCCTCTACGGGCCGATTCCAGCTCCTGACCTGCAGGGGGATGCATATCTCCTTCTCCTCCTCATCGGCAAAGAAGTCCTGATTGGCCTGTCCATAGGGTTTTTCGTGCGGCTCCTCTTTGCCATGGTGACGGCGGCAGGAGAGGTGGTGTCGATGCAGACAGGTCTCTCTCTTGCCCGCACCATGAACCCCACCCTGGGGACAAGCGTGACGGTGATCGAGCAATTCCAGAGCCTGCTTGCCGTCATGATATTCTTCGCCATAGACGGTCATCACGCTGTTCTCAAGGGGCTTGCCGTAAGCCTCAAGGACGTCCCCCCCGGCTCCGTGGCCTTAAGACCCGTCCTTTTCCAGCACATGGTCGTCTCTTGCGGCAGGCTGTTCGCAGCGAGCCTGAGGATCTGCGCGCCTATCGTCGTCACGCTTTTCCTCGTGGATCTGTCCCTCGGGATTCTTGCAAGGATGATCCCTCAGGTAAACGTGTTCATCGAGGGCGCGTCCATCAAGATCCTCGTCGCCTTGACCGTTTTCACCATATCACTCAACCTCATCGTTCCGGTGATAGGGACCCTCTTCCGCGGGATGGATACGGAGATTCTCAGGATCATAAAGGTGTGTGGTGTAGATCATGGCTGAGAGTTTTCAGGAAAAGACCGAGCAGCCAACGGAAAAGCGGCTCGAAGATGCGCGAAAGAAGGGACAGGTCGCCCAGTCCCCGGAATTCGCGTCCTGCTTTATCCTCCTTTTTCTCTCCGTATTCTTCTACTACGCCATTGCCAAAGGGTTCAACACGATGTTCGCGATCTATTCAAGCTGCATCAGAAACCTGAACATCGAGCTAACCCAGGGGAGCGTGCGGGAGATTTTTTCTTTTGCCGTCAGGGAATGGCTCTTCCTGGTCGCCCCTGTCTTTGCCATTCTCATCGTCCTCGGCGTACTGTCCTCCTTTGCGCAGACGGGTTTCATGTTCAGCTTCGAGGCCATGATCCCGAAGCTGGGCAGCCTCAATCCTGCGAAAGGCCTCGCAAGGCTCGTTTCCAAGAAATCGCTTTTCGAGCTCCTCAAGGCTATCGTGAAGATAGGCGTTCTCGCGTATGTATTCCACTCCCTCATCATGAAGCAATTGCCTGCGATACTCGCCCTTGCGGACCAGGACGCCCTATCGATCGTCACCTTCCTGGCTAAGTCATGCTTCAGCCTCGCCGTGAAGGTGGGCGCTCTTTTCCTCTTTGTGGCAGGGCTTGATTACCTCAGGCAGCGATGGCAGCAGAAGAAGGACCTCATGATGACGCAGCAGGAAGTGAAAGAGGAGGTCAAGGAGCGGGAGGGGAATCCCCTCGTCAGAGCGAGAATCCGTAGTCTCCAGAGGGAGATGGCGCGGCGGAGGATGATGGAAGATGTCAAGAAGGCGGACCTCGTCGTCACGAACCCCACGAGCTTCGCCATCGCCATCATGTACGTTGCAGTGGAAATGCCAGCGCCCAAAATAGTCGCCAAGGGAGCGGGCTTTATTGCAGAACGGATCAGAGAGACAGCCCGAGCGCACGGGGTACCTGTGGTGGAGAACAAGCCGGTGGCCAGGGCACTCTTCGACGCGGTAAAAGTGGGAGATTACATCCCTGAGAGCTTCTACTTGATCGTCGCCGAGCTCTTGGCCCAGATATACAAGAAAAGGAATAGGGTGACACTCTGATGCACAAGCTTGTTGCTCAGATCCGTGAGAAGGGCGATGTTGTCGTTGCAATCAGCGTCGTCTTTGTCATTCTGATCATGATCATTCCGCTGACTCCCTTCCTCGCGGACATGTTCCTTACCATGAGCATATCCCTTTCCCTCTTGATTCTCTTCATAGGCATGTACATACAGAGACCCTTGGATTTCTCCGTTTTTCCCTCGGTGCTGCTCATCACGACGCTGTTCAGGCTTTCGTTGAACATTGCTTCCACGCGTCTCATCCTCCTTCACGGTGACGAGGGATCGCAAGCGGCGGGCAGGCTCATCAAGGCATTCGGGACCTTTATCGTCGGTGGAAACTACGTGGTCGGCACCGTTGTTTTTCTTATCCTCATTGTCATCAATTTCGTCGTTATTACAAAAGGCGCTGGCAGGGTAGCAGAGGTGGCGGCCCGGTTCACCCTCGATGCCATGCCTGGCAAGCAGATGAGCATCGACGCTGATCTCAATGCGGGATTGATCGACGATGCCACGGCCAGAAAGCGCAGAGAGGCTATCGAGATAGAGGCGGATTTCTACGGCGCCATGGACGGCGCGAGCAAGTTCGTGAGGGGAGACGCGATAGCAGGCATCATCATCGTCTTCGTAAACATCCTTGGAGGCTTTGCCATAGGGGTGCTCCAGAAAGGCATGGCGATGACAGAGGCCCTAAGTGTTTACACGATCCTGACGATCGGTGAAGGGCTGGTCACTCAGATACCCGCCCTCATTACTTCGACGGCGGCCGGCATAATCGTCACCCGGGCGGCCAGTACGTCCAACTTGGGAAAAGACGTCGTGAATCAGGTGCTCACGCAGCCAAAGGCCATCGTACTCGCCTCCGTCATCATCATGGGCATAGGCTTTGTTCCGGGCATACCGCTCATGCCCTTCATGGCCCTGTCATCCATGATATTTGCTGCGAGCTACGCGGTCAACAGGGCCAGCAAGGAGGAAATCGTTCCAACGGAGGCGCCTGTCTCCCGAGACCGCGAGAAAGAGGAAACCGTTCAGCCTCTCGAGATACTGGAGCTTGAGATCGGTTATGCCCTCATTCCGATCGTGGATACGGAGCAGGGCGGCGAGCTGCTCGACAAGATAAGAGCCATACGAAAGCAGGTGGCCTTGGACCTCGGCATCGTTGTGCCCCCAATGAAGCTCAAAGACAATCTGCAACTGAAATCAGGAGAATACGTGATCCAGCTCAAAGGCATAGAGGTTGGAAGGGGTGAACTGCTCATGGGCCACGTTCTTGCCATGAGTCCTGACGGTGCCGAAAAGCGGATCGAGGGCACCCCGACGAGGGAGCCTGTGTTTAACCTGGAAGCCTACTGGATCAAGGACGCTGACCGGGAGAGATACGTGGCGGAAGGGCTCACTATCGTGGATCACCCCACGATCATCGCAACCCACCTGACCGAGATCGTGAGGAACAACGCCCACGAGCTGCTCACGAGACGGGAGACCCAGAAGCTCATAGATTCCATCGCTTCGATGCACCAGAAGGTTATCGAGGAGATCACCCAAAACCAGATCAACATGGGCTCAATACAGAAGGTACTGCAGAACCTCCTGAGGGAGCAAGTCTCCATCAGGGATCTCGTCACCATACTGGAGGCGATTGCGGATTGCTGCTCCTCCATCAAAGACCCTGACGTCATTACGGAGTATGTCAGACAGAGAATGGCACGGAGCATCCTCAAACCGTATCTGGTCGACGGGACACTGAACATCCTGCTTCTCGAGAAGTCTCTCGAGGAGAAGGTGATAAGCAGCCTCCAGACATCGGATCAGGGGAGTTTTCTTGCTCTGGATCTCCCCTCAAGCCAGAAGCTGATCGAAAAGATAGGGGAAGAGGCAAAGAAAATGATGCTGAAGAGCCTTCAGCCCGTGCTGCTCGTGCATCCGGTCATAAGAGGAAAGTTGAGGAGATTCCTCGAGAGGTACATTCAGGGCCTCACCGTCATCTCTCACAACGAGATTCCTCCTCAAATAAAGATACAGTCCGTGGGTATGGTGAGGCTGGATGAGAATTGATTCAGCCCGTGAATGCAGAAGCGTGAGGTGCGAATGTTGGATCAATGTTTATCTGAGGCGCGAATGATGGCTGGAAAAAGAAAAATCATTGCGGTCACAAGCGGCAAAGGAGGGGTTGGGAAGTCTTCCATTGTCTCCAACATGGCCTACCTACTGAGCAGCATGGGCAGACTGACCTACATATTCGACGCAGACCTTTCCCTCGGGAATATCGATGTGATGTTCGGAATGGTGCCCAAATTCAACGTGAGGGACCTGATAGAGGGGAAGAAGCGTATCACGGATGTGGTTGCCGACGGGCCCTTCGGCATCAAGATCATTCCCGCAACATCGGGAGTAGCCGAGTTATCCAACTTGACCATGGAGGAACGTCAGATACTCCTTTCTTCTTTTCAGGAGATTCCCGAATACGACTTTCTCATTGTCGATACATCCGCAGGACTCTCTTCGAATGTCGTCTATTTCAATGCCATAAGCGAGGATGTCTTTATCATCGTTACTCCCGACCCGGCGAGTCTGACGGACTCATACGCAGTGGTGAAGGCGCTGCGAAGCAAAACAGGTCAAAAAACGTTCCACATCCTCGCGAACCTCGTGAGGGATGAAAAAGAAGGACTCGATATATTCAAGAAGATCGTGACAGTAGCTGACAGGTTTCTCGACGTCTACCTGAACTTCTTCGGCTTTATCCCCGCCGATAATAACGTGCGGCTTGCCACGAGAAGACAGAAGCTGTGGGCCGAGCATTTTCCTCAATCCTCGGCAACCAAGGCCCTCGGTAAAATATGCGACAGATTGGTAATGTGATGCTAAACAACGCCTATAAGAAGTTGGACAAGGGGGCCAGGGAAAAGATCGTCGAGGAATTCTTGCCCGTCATAAAGCATCTTGCCTACAAGGTTGCAAGGGGTTTTGAAAATGAGAACCTCATAGACGACCTTATATCAGCCGGCATTATCGGTCTTTTGGAGGTCATGGAGAAGTACGATGCCACAAGGGGCGCGAAGCTGAACACCTTTGCCTACCTGAGGATCAGAGGGGCGATGATCGATGAGCTGAGGTCCCGGGACTGGTTTCCCCGAAGCGCACGGGCCAAGGCAAAGCGGATTCAGGAAGTGACCAGGAAACTGGAGCATGAAAAGGGTAGATATCCGGAAGAGGAAGAGATTGCGGAAGCGTTGAACATGGGTCTTGATGACTACCTGTCAATGCTTCGAAGCTGCGGGAACCTTTCCGTCGTGAGCATAGAGGACATGAGCGAGGCTGTGGGGGAAAGCCGGGACAAGATCATAGGCTATGTCCTCGATGACGAAGAGAACCCGGAGAAGTACGCGGAGTTCTACGAGCTGGAAAGAATACTCGCGGATGAGCTTCAGAAGCTACCCGAGAAGCAGAGGATCGTGCTTACCCTTTACTACCACGAGGACATGAATATGAAAGAGATAGCCAAGACGCTGGGGGTCACGGAAGCCCGGGTGTGCCAGATACACGCACAGGCCATAATCAGCCTCAGACCCTCTATGCAAAAGCACTTCAAGGTCTAAAGTTAGCGGTTTTGGGGACCGATAATAGAACAAGGCTTACATGAGTAAAGACATAACAGATAGGCTAAAGAAGATAGAATTCCTTCCGACATTCCCGCACATAGTGGGAGAGGTCATGAATGTCATCAAAGATCCGAAGAGCTCCGCTTCGGATCTCGTTAAGTACCTGGACCCCTCCCTGGTCGGCGAAGTAATGAAAGTAGCCAACAGCGCTTACACCGGCAGGAGAAACTTTCGTCGCATCCTCACCCTGGAGCATGCGCTTGCCGCAATAGGGTATACCGGGGTCTCTTCCATAGTCCTCCAGACGCCGTTCTTGTCAATGATAGAGAAGGACGACAAGCTTTTCGACAGAAGGGGATTCATGCGTCATTCGATAGCCAGCGGCATTCTGGCCAGGACCGTCAGCACCATCTTCGGCATAGGGAATCCAGATACGGTTTACGTCAGCGCGATGCTTCACGACGTCGGTATTATCATCATCTATCAGTATTTCAAGGAAGAGTCACTTGCGATTAATGCCTTGATGGAGAGAGACCGGTTGGGCAGACTGGAGGCTGAAGAGGCGGTCCTCTCTACAAATCACGCGGGCATAGGCTCCACCTTGCTCGAGATGTGGGACATACCGGAGGAGATTGTAGAGAGCGTCAGACTCCACCATTCACGGGAAGAGATCGGGCAGAAAGAAAACCCTTACGTGACGTGGTTGGCGAACGGTTTGGCCAAGCAAATCGATTTCGAGAAAGACTTCACGGATTTCCACGTATTCTTTGAAAAGCAGAGGGACATGCTTCAATCAGAAATGCCGGAAAAGTATTTCCTGGGCCACCATCTGGAGCTCTACGAGGCTGCTTTCAGCCAGCTAAAAGAATTGGAGAGATACCTCGAGAATTCGGAAGGGGAGCAATGATAAGGGTTCTCGTGGTGGATGATTCCAGAGTCTTGACAAAGATCGTCTCGAGAATACTCGAGAGGGACCCGGCTATTCAGGTGGCAGGCACTGCGGCGAACGGACGGGAGGCCATAGAGAAAGTTGAAAGTCTGAAGCCCGACGTGGTCACCCTCGACATAGAAATGCCGATAATGGATGGCATGGAGGCCCTGAAGCACATCATGGCTACCAACCCGCTTCCCGTCATCATGCTCAGCACCTTGACGAGAGATCACGCGGATATCACCATGGACGCCCTCGCAATGGGGGCATGCGATTTTGTGACCAAGGATTTCTCGAACTCTCTGCTCCGGGATAAGGAGCACGAATTGATCAACAAGGTAAAAAACGTCAGCCACAACCGGGCAAGGCTGCTCCTGAAAGGTTTCATTCCTCAGGAACGACAGATCTCCATCAGCCCCAGAACCACCCTGAAGCGGGAGATAGTCTCGATCGGGGCCTCTACGGGCGGGCCTCCTGCTCTTCAGTACATCCTTTCTCACCTGCCGAGAGAATTCCCCGTTCCTGTGGTCATTGCCCAGCATATGCCGCGGCTTTTCACGCAGTCCTTCGCCGAAAGGCTGGACAAGATCTCAAAAGTGACCGTAAAGGAGGCAGAGGACAAGGAAGATCTCAAAGCCGGGGTGGTGTTCATAGCGCCGGGCGATACCCACCTGGCCATAAGGAGAAGCAGAAGAGAAGCCACGGTCGAGTTTGTCGCAGATGACAGGTATATCTATCGGCCTTCTGTTGACCTCCTCATGAGCACCACGGCTGAGGTGTATGGACGGAACTCCTTCGGATTGATTCTCACTGGCATGGGAACCGACGGATTGGCGGGCATGAAGGAGCTGAAGTCAAAGGGAGGGTACGTAATCGCTCAGAACGAGGAAACGTGTGTTGTTTACGGCATGCCGAAGGCCGTGGTGAACGCTCATCTCGCAGATATGGTGCTCCCCATAGATCGCATACCTGAGGAGATCGTGAGGATGCTATGAAGGAACGGGTCATGAGGGGACCGGAAAAGGCGAGAGCAGGGGCTGTCGGCTCCGAATTGGTATCGGCCCTCAAAGAAGCCGACGACTTTACGAGGGCGAAGATCGTGGAGAAACTGGTCTTGTCCCCGGACAAGGCCATGGTGCAGCAGGTAATAGGGCTTCTCGAGCAGAAGAACACCTCCTTGCGGATGGATGCACTCGACGTTCTCAAGAAAACAGGTAATTGCTGCATTGAGACCATTATCCAGCTTCTCTTTCACCACAATGAAGATGTGAGGGTTTACGGATGTGAGGTGCTGGCTTCGCTGAAGAACGGGGCTTCTCTCCCATACCTCATCGAAAAAGTCCGGGATGAAGACGAGAACGTAAGAAATGCAGCCATCATGGCGCTCGGCGAATTCGGCGACGAAAGGTCAGTGGACGTACTTTTGGACGTGTTGGAACAGGAGGAATGGGTTGCCTTCTCGGCGATCTACAGCCTCGCGAAGATAGGAAGCCGGAAAGCGGTCCCGGCCCTCCTCGACGTCTTCAGAAACAGGGGGGAGGAGCTATCCCTGGCTGCGTGCGAAGCTCTCATATCCTTTCGGGACAACGAGACGATAGATGAAATAGTCGACTTTATCGACCACCTGGAGAAGGGCAAGAAGAATACGTTCGTGGGGGTCATCATCGAGCAGGGGGATGATCAGGTCTTCCAGCGACTGATGACGAGAATGGGGAACGAGCTTTTGGAGCCGCTCCTCAATTTTCTCGAGATCGAGAAAAAGAAGTCACTCAAAGCAGCAACCTTCCTGGTCCATTTCAAGCATAGAAATGCGGCCCGGGCCATGCTCAACATGCTCAAAGACATGGATCCTGAGGACGACGAATACGCCAAGATCCTCGGGCTGTTTATGGAGCTGAAGGAGGTGTGGACCAATAGTCTTGGGGAGTACCTCGCTGTCGACGAGTATGTATTGCCGATAATCAGGGCTTGCGCCGGCGTGGGATGCGCCGTAGACGAACGAACTCTGCTCAAGACCTTCTGCTCGTCGCAGCTCCCTGCGAAAAGAGAGATCATGAAGCAGCTAGGCCAGATCTCCCGTGGCAAGGGGTACCGGGTGATCCGGGAAGCCATGAAAGACTCGGACGGACACGTGCAAGCTGAGGCCGTTGCCATCGCAGGCACCATGTCGCTTCGGGAGCTGACGGGGGATATTCTCCTCATGGCAAAGAACGGGTATTCGGACGTAAGGATGAAGGCCCTCCTTGCCCTGATCCGCCTCGATCTACCGATGGCCCTCGCTGCCATAGAGTGGTTTGTCAAGGAAGGAAGCTCGGACGACAAGAGAACCTATCTCTCCGTAACCTCTCATCTGGACGCCAAGACGAACTTTCCATTCCTGAAAGAGCTGATAGCGGACAAGGATGACAAGATTCGCCAGATGACGATCCGCGTCATAGGCAATTTTGTCGAGAATAAAGAGTACCTCGATCTTCTAAAGGCCGTGCTGAAAGGTGGAACAACCCCGAACGAAGTGCTTAAGGTAATAGGCGAGAAGAAACTCATAGCCTTCAGGCAGCTGCTCCTCGACATCGTCGTTGACCCCTTGCAGGTCGTATGGACGAAATACTACGCTGTCGCGGCACTCGCCGGCTTTGCAGATCCTTCCTTGTTCACGGTCTTTGTGGGCGCTTTGAAGGAGAAGAATAACCTCATAAAGATCGGAGCCCTGAAGGCGCTTTCCGAACTGAGAGACAAGAGGGCGATCCCCCATGTAAGGCCGTACACGAAGAGCATGGATCAGGACGTGAAGACGGCAGCATTGACGGCATTGGAAAGACTCTCACGGGCAGAGGGCGTATGTTGACGGTCCAGGAATTCACCCTCCTCAAGGACTTCATCTACGAGAAGACGGGCATCTATTTTGCCGAGAATAAGATGTACCTCCTCGAAAGTAGGCTGGCGAATAGGCTCAACGACCTCAGCTTGTCTTCTTTTGAAGAGTATTACTATCATCTAAAGTTCGGCGGCTCGAAGACGGAGCAGGAGATTACCTACCTCTATGACCTCGTGACGACCAATGAGACGAGCTTCTTTAGAAATCCCCCCCAGTTGGACGCCTTCAAGATCATTGTTCAAAAGAACTATCTGAACGGAACGAGGTCTGAGGGGGGCTTGAGGATCTGGAGCGCCGGATGCTCCACCGGTGAGGAGCCCTATACCCTCGCGATCATGATGCTGGAATTGCTTGCCCACTCGAACGTAGCCATGCCGTTCACCATCTATGGAACGGACATAAGCACAAAGGCCCTGGAGTCTGCAAAAAAGGCCGTATTCAACAACTACAGCATCAGGAATACTGACAAGAGCATCCTCAGCAAGTATTTTGTCGAGGACAAAGGTGCATACGCCTTGAAGGATTCGGTAAAAAAGTATGTGACGCTAGATTTCCTGAATTTAATGGATACCGCTTCCTACCGAAAATATAGACAGTTGGACGTGGTGTTTTGCAGGAACGTACTTATATACTTTGACGAAAAAGGGAAGAAGACGGTGATCGACAATCTGTATGAATCCCTGAAGACTGGGGGCTTCCTCACCATTGGGCATGCTGAGAGCCTTCACAACATTTCTCGGGGATTCAAGCCTTTGATCTTCCCGGGGACAATCGCGTATCAAAAAGGGTGACCATGAAAAGGATTCTCATTGTGGATGATTCCCCTACCATACGGAAGCTCGTAGGGTACGTCCTCAAGAAGAAGGGTTACGTAACCGAAGAAGCCGAAGACGGCATGGATGCCATGGAAAAGCTGAGCAGCTCAGAGATCGACCTCGTGATCGTGGACCTGAACATGCCTACCATGGATGGCATTACTTTCGTGAAAAACCTTCGGAATAGCTACTATAATCTGGACCTACCCGTGGTGATGCTCACCACCACGAAGGATGAAGAGCTGAAAGAAGAGGCCCTGGGGGCGGGGGTCAATATGTTTCTCAGTAAGCCCATACAGCCTGAGGATCTGATCAGTAACATTGAGATTCTCTTGGGCGGAGGACCCTGATGAGCGACCGAGTTTTAGACCGAGACGAGATGAAGGAGATCACCGACGAGTTTATCGTCGAGGCCTATGACCTGGCGGAAAAGGCCATACAAGATATCATAGCCATGGAGAACAATCCTGACGACGAGATCATTAACAGCATCTTCAGGGCCGTTCATACAATAAAGGGGACTTCGAGTTTTCTGGGCTTCGGCACGTTGGCGACGTTAGCTCATAGATCCGAGGACATCCTCGGCATGGTCAGGAAAAGGAATCTCAAACCGGACCATGAAGTAGCCGACGTGCTCCTCGAGGCCCTTGACCTCATCAAGACGCTTCTCGACAACATAAAGGAAAACGGTGCCGATGCGGCGGATACGTCGGCCACGATTGCGAAGCTTGAGGGTCTGGCAAAGCCGGACAGGAAGAAACTCGGCGAGATTCTTTTGGAAGAGAAGATCCTGAGCGCCAGTGAGCTGACCGAAGCCCTCAAGCTGCAGGAAGGGCAGCAGGAAAAGAAGCTGGGTGAAATGCTCGTCGAGGAGAGAGTCATCACCGAGGGGCAGCTAAAAGACCTTCTTTCGAA
>CAYZAF010000317.1:0-2835 GCA_964476435.1 uncultured Syntrophaceae bacterium | reverse complement strand
CCGCATCCGGTCGGCGCACCGGGTTTCGAAGGACGCCTATCTTCTCCACCTCCACTTCCACAAAGTCGCCGGGGAAGATGGGGGCGATCCCTGCGGGTGTTCCCGTGGAGATGATATCGCCTGCCTCGAGGGTGATAAGGGAAGATATGGACGCGATAAGGGCCGGGATATTGAAGATGAGATCGCCCGTCGTGCCCTCTTGCCTCTTCTTCCCGTTCACTATGAGCTGGATGCGAAGAGGCTCGAGGGGGTCTATCTCGTCGGCTGTCACGATCCAAGGCCCTACGGGGCAAAAGGTATCGAGGCTCTTCGACCGGTACCAGGGCTGCCTGTTTTTCATATCTTTTTTCTGCATATCCCTGGCGGTGACGTCGTTCACGATCGTGTAACCCGCTATGTGGCCACGAGCCGCTTCCTCGCTCACTTTTGTTGCCCTCTTGCCAATGACGAAAGCAAGCTCCGGCTCAGGGTCTACCCTGCCCAGGTTCTCCGGGAAGATGATTGCTTCCCCGTTGGCTGCCATGGAGGACACTGCCTTCTCGAAATAGATGGGCTCTTTCGGGGCCTTTCTCCCTCCCTCGATGGCGTGCTCCACATAGTTGAGACCGAGGCAGATGATTTTTCCCGGGCGCCAGAGGGGGAGAAAAGAGAGGTCTTCGAGGCGGTGCCAGAGATGCTCCCGGTCTTTGCCCTCGTCGTAGAGGGATTGGAAAAATTGGGGTCCGAACGTCTCGCTCCTAAAGAGACCGGTGAGGCCGTGGACGAGCGCGTGTGGGGCGTCTGCCGTTGCACTAGTCAAATCCATCACGCCGTGTGCGAAAACAGCACCCACGAACCGCGACCCCTGGTGCGAGAAATGGCCAATTTTCATGCCCTGTATCATAATAGGTTTGGACGAGAAAGACAAAAGAAAAATGGTGCGTTCCTGCCTTCCGTGTTATGATGCTAGGGTGGAGATAGCCGTGGCCCGGTTTTTGCTTTTACGAAGAGGGACAGCCCTGACCGGAAGGGTCGCAAGAAGAGGACGAAGAATAAAGCGACGGTGAGTCGGAACAAGGGCTGATCAACAAGGAGGCGTTCATGAAGAAGCAGGGCATCGTTATCGTCGTTCTTCTTTCATTCCTGTTTTGTTTGCCTGCAATGACCGTGTACGGTCAGATGGCCGCGGGATATGGCAATCAGGCCGAGGAGAAGCCCGACGGGGCAGCCATGGTAGTGGATACCATTGTCGTGCGGCCCGCCAGTTTTGCTGCCCTTGTCATTGGCGCTGGCATGAGCATCGTGGCCACGCCCTTCGCTCTCGCAAGCGGAAGTACCAAAGAGGTATACGGCAAGCTCATACGGGAGCCCTTCGACTTTACTTTCCGTCGACCCCTTGGGGAGGAGTGGTAGATCTTTCTCGACCCGATAGGCCCGTCTCAGGCCCTTTGCCGTCGGCTTCTCGCGCTTTCCCCCCGCGGGTCTGCCCTGCCGGAGCAGCCCTCTTCCTGAACTTCCTTCTCACGGACAGGGACAGGAATACCAGGGCCATGATCACTGCCCCCAGGCAGGCGGCAAGGAGAACCACATTCGCCGTCGAAGAAGTGTATCTCCAGTTATAGAACGAGACAGTCACAGGGGTTGCGTTCTGAAAGGAGAAGAGCTTGACAAATCCGACCACCACGGCAGCCAACAGGATGAATACGAGAATTTTCGTGGAAGTCCCCCCTTCCTCGTTTCTTGATTCGATTGGAATGTCTCGTTTCGCCATGACCTTCTCCTCTTAAGGCATTATAGCACGTAGGCTTTTCCCATCAAACCCCGATTGGCAAACGACCCTCAAAGGCCGCAAGGGGGGAAGCTATTTCAAGCCCGGAGTCTCGCCCTTGCCTTGCGGCCCATGGTTCTGCTACAATCTAGGTCCTAAAGGATTTGAGGAGCGTCTGTGACCATTAGGGACACCATAGAAACCATAGAAAAGAGGATCGAGAAAGCGGATTCCATCAAGGAAGAGGAGAGGCAGGAGCTGCTGAGCCTCCTTTCCACCTTGGAAGGGGAGATTGTCTCCCTTTCGAAGACCCACCCGGAACAAGCTGAAAGCATCACGGGCTTCACCCGCGTATCGACCCACGAGGCAACAAGAGAGCAGAAAGACCCGCAGCTCATGAGACTCTCCCTGAGCGGTCTGACCTCTTCAGTGGAGGGCTTCGAGAATTCCCACGAAGAGCTTGTAAGGATAGTTAACCGCCTTGCGATGATGCTGTCGAGCATCGGCATTTAGCCGTCCCCTCCCCTTTTCTTAGGGACAATAGCCCCGTCTCCCCACGGGATCACCGTCCGCTTACGAAGGCTATTCCTTCCGATTCGCGAGGCGCCTCCTCCACCACCAGCCTCCTCCCTTCGGGGTCGTCCCTTTCTCACTAATCATACAGATCCGTCAGTTTGAAAGACAGGATTATCCCAAAAGACGGGATCACCGTCCGCTTACGAAGGCTATTCCTTCCGAAACGCTTCCCGCTTCTGGTGCCGACCCGTCTACACGCAAGACTCGCTCACGCACCGATTGCGGACCCACCCGCGGCCCCTGAGGGTGGCCGGCAGCGGGTTCCTGCCCCTTAGCTCCCTCACGTGGTGCTCCGCAAACAGGAACGCCCTACCATCGGTATTTGCCTCGGAATCAGTCGCGTGGATTAGGGAGAAGCCCCGCACCAGGAAGGCGCGGGGCTTGCCTCTTGATCCCTCGTACGCTCGTCTTTCGTGACGGGTACCCCAGCACCTTCAAGCGATGCGAATCGAGAAGGAACAGCCTTTTAGCGGACGGGAAATCCTTGTCCCTTCAACACCACCTAATATTGG
>CAYZAF010000316.1:0-2776 GCA_964476435.1 uncultured Syntrophaceae bacterium | reverse complement strand
GTGCCTGCCTCGTTGATCTCTCTCAGAACCGAGAAGATCGCCTGGACGAGCACCGGGGAAAGGCCCATGGAAGGCTCGTCAAGGAGCATGAATCTGCCGCGGCTCATCAGGGCCCTCGCCATTGCGAGCATCTGCTGCTCTCCCCCCGACAGGGTACCTGCAGACTGCTCCCTTCGATCGTAGAGCACGGGGAAGAGGGCGAAGACCCGCTTGTAGTCAAGGGCGATCTCCGACTTGTCCTTCCGGGGCCACGTAGCGAGCTTGAGGTTCTCCCTCACCTTGAGATTGCCGAAGATGCCCCTTCCTTCGGGAACGTGGGCAATGCCCATTGACGCGATGCGATGGGGCGGGAGGCGGCGCAGGTCCTGACCGCGGTAGAGGATCCTCCCTTCAAAGGGAACGAGGCCGGAAATCGCCCTGAGAATCGAGGACTTTCCCGCACCGTTCGCGCCGACGAGCGTCACGATCTGTCCTTCTCCAACTGAGAGGGTTACGCTCTTGACCGCCTCTATCGCGCCGTATCTTATGGAGAGACTCTCGAGAGAGAGAAGGGCGTCGCCGCTCATGAAACGGGCTCCTCACCGAGATAGGCTGCGAGGACCCGGCTGTTGCCGCGTATCTCATCGGGCTTTCCTTCAGCGATGGTAGCGCCGAAATCGAGCACCATCAGACGCTCGCAGATGTTCATGACCAGTTGCATCTGGTGCTCGATGAGGAGGATCGTCACCTTGAACGCATTGCGCACCCACCCGATCAGTTCCATGAGCCGCGCCACCTCCCCGGGATTCATACCTGCTGCCGGCTCATCGAGGAGCAAGAGCTTCGGCCTGGTTGCCAGGGCCCTGGCGATCTCGAGGCGCCGCTGCAAACCGTAAGGCAGGCTCCCGGAGCGCGCCTCCGCATGGCCGTCGAGGTTGAACAGGGCGAGGAGGTCCATGGAGCGGTCGACTATCCCATTCTCTTCCCTCGTGTAGCGGTTGAGCCGGAACAGGGCGGTGAAAGCGCCGTACTCAGCCTGACCGTAGTGGGCAGTTCGCACGTTGTCGAGTACCGATAGGTCCTTGAACAGGCGGATATTCTGGAAGGTTCTTGCAATGCCGAGGCTACAGGTAAGGTGGGGCGCGAGACCCACCAGTTGCGTTCCTTCCATGGCGATGCTGCCCCTCGTGGGGCGATATACGCCGGTGATCAGGTTGAAGACCGTGGTCTTGCCCGCGCCGTTGGGACCGATGATGCCCACGAGCTCCCCTTCTTCGAGGGATAGGTTGAAATCGGCCACGGCGGTGAGGCCCCCGAAACGATGGGTGAGGCTGCGAATCTCAAGAAGGGCCACGGGCCGTCCCCCTTTTTTTCCTCCACGAGCCCGCGGCGAATAGGTCCCTCATGGGTACGAACCACGGGAATTCGCGTAGGCCCATGATGCCCCTCGGCCGATAGATCATGAGAAGGACGAGCACAAGGGGCATGAATACCATCCGCCAGATCCCGAGGGGCCGGAGCGCCTCCAGAAGAACCGTGTAGAGGGCTGCGCCGATGATCGACCCTGCCAGCGAGCCGACGCCGCCGAGATAGACCATGATGAGAATATCGGTCGACTTGATGATGTCGAAGACGCGGGGGTTGATGAACTGGAGGAGGTGGGCGAAGAGCGCCCCCGCGACGCCTGCGAAGAACGACGAGACCGTGAAGGCGAGGATCTTCACGCGGTGCGTGTCAACGCTCGACAGCTCAGCTGCGATCTCATCCTCCCTTATGGAGAGGATCCCCCGGCCGAAGCGGGAGTAAACCAGATTGCGGATGAACCATAGGGAGAGCACGGTCCAGAAGAAGACCCACGGCAGGGTCGTCAGTCGCTCCATGCCGAGGAACCCCCTCGGTCCACCCAAGGCATCGATGTTCTCGAAGGCAGATTTGACGATCATGCCGAAGGCAAGGGTGACGATTGCCAGGTAGTCGCCGCGGGTCTTGAAGGAGGGGAAGGCGACCACGAGGCCCATGAGGGAGGCCCCTGCCCCCCCGGCAAGCACTGCGAGGGGGAAGAGCCACGGCCCGGTCCCGGCAGGGAAGAGGCGAACCGAGATGAACGAGGCGAGGTAGGCCCCGACTGCCATGAAACCCGCGTGGCCCACGGAGAACTCCCCCATGTAGCCGTTGATCAGATTGAGGCTGGCGGCGAGAATGATATTGATGCCGATATACATGAGGACGAGCTGGACGTACTCGTCGAGAAGGTCCGTCGCGGGGATAACGAAAGAGAGCAGAAAGCCCACGGCAACCAGGGCAGGTTTAAAGCCCCTCCAACCCGTCAGTGCCTTCAAGGAAAAGCCCATGGTTACACCTTCTGGATTGAGGGCTTGCCGAGAATGCCGGTGGGTCTGAAGATGAGCAGCACGAGAAGCATGGTGAAGGCAACGAAGTCCCGGTAGGTTGAGGGGAGAAATGCGACCACCAGAATCTCCACGGCCCCAAGGATGTAGCCGCCTATCATGGCGCCCCGGATGTTGCCGATGCCTCCCACCACTGCCGAAATGAATGCCTTCCACCCCACGAGGATGCCCATGTAGGGGTCGATGACAGGATAGGCGAGCCCGTAGAGCACGCCCGCAACGCCACCGAGGCTCGTGCCGATGGCAAAGGTGGCTGAAATGACGAGGTCCACGGGCACGCCCATGAGGGGCACGATCGTCTTATCCCACGAGATGGCCCTCATGGCCATGCCTACCATCGTCCTTCTCACCACTAGATCGAGGAGGAACATCAACACGAAGGAGAGGGC
>CAYZAF010000315.1:0-3539 GCA_964476435.1 uncultured Syntrophaceae bacterium | reverse complement strand
CTTCGTAGACGATCTCCTCGTTGCATGAAGCCTCCATCACCTTCTTGAACAATCGTTTCCGATCGAACGGAAAGCCGGCGGTTGTCTTGAGGAAGAACCTTATCCTGTCGGCGACGGCTATGCGCTCCGGCACGGAAGTGTTGAGCTGCACAAACATCCTTTCCAGGATTTCCTCGGACGGGTCGATAAACCGTATGTCCTCGACGTCGAGCAGCTTGAAGCCGACGGACAGCACGAATAGGTTGCACGCCTTGAGATCCCTGTGAGCGATGCCTTGACGGAGGAGGCGGTTGAAGAACGAGGAGAGAGAACCGACAAAGAGACGACGCTCGCCGCTTTCCATACGGTCATATTCCCTATCGAGAAATCTGTCCAGCTCCTCCCCCTTTCCAGCCAGATCCTCCATGGCGATGTATCCCTTTCGAAAAAGCGACGCTCTCTGCATGTAGGCGGCACGGGGCACGACGTCCATCTCCAGGTACTCGAGTACCGCATGGGCCTGCCAGGCCCTCCTCAGTCTTCGCCGGCTGTAATACGTTTTTCTCACGTGGTCGCTCCACCGCTCGACCCGCGCTTTCCTGTCCGTCTTGATCATTTCCCGGAAAGCCCCTTCTGAAGAGCCTTCTCTGCCCCTCACGTATATCCGGTTTTTCGAGACCATGAGCTTGGAGGTCGCACAAAAGGCCCGCCTCTTCTTGCTGTCTATCCAGCGGCGCCTCAAGCCGAGCAGCCCCTCCTCGGCCGAGGGGCGCACTTCCGGCCTTCCGTAGGCATTGAAAAAACGGTCCTTTTCCGCTTCGGTCATCTTGTCGTAGATCATGGTAAGGGCGTGGGTCAAGTTGAGAAGCTCATCGGCGCGGGAGAACCGGACCTTTGCCATGCTCGTCTTGTGGAGGTCTATGAGGTAGAGGCCGTCCGGCGCAGCCATGACGTTCTCGAGGTGCAGGTCATTGTGCCTGACCCGCTCCTCCCTTAGCTGCCTCAAAAGAAGGGCCAGTCCATCGAGCAGTTGCTGGCGCTGGCTGCTTTCGGCAAAGGCTGACTCGAAAGGCTTTGCCTCGAGGCGCTCCAAGAGGACGAAAGAGCCTCGCTTGCCTCGTCCATAGCCGAGCGGCTTCGGCGTCGGAATGGACTGGGCCGACAGACGTTTTCCCAGCAGGTACTCCCTCTTTCCCCTCGGGAGCACCAGGTTGCGCACATGGCCGACGATACCCTTCTCCACGAAGTATTTCACGAAGACATCCCCGGTGGCGTGCTGCCTGATTTCGTGCGTCCGCCTCGGCTTCGCGTCCTCAACCAACCCTTCCACCAGGGGCGCGAGATCCCCGCTCTCCAGAAACCAGGCTATGTGGTTCCTTCTCATTGTCTTCATAGGCCGTCTACCATGTCCGCCACGCGGGGCCCCCACACTTCCAGTGAATACCTCTCTTCCGCAATGGCCCTCGCCCGCTTCCCCATGCGCTTCCTCAAGGGCGGGTCGACCCTTAAGCGCTCCAGGGCTTCTCTCCAGCCCTCCAGGTCCCGGCGGAGGAATCCGCTTTCTCCATCCTCGATGATCTCGCCAGAGACCCCGATGGGGTGGGAGACGGACGGAAGGCCCGAGGATGCGTACTGGATGAGCTTGAGCCCGCATTTGCCGAGAGACCACAGGTCGTTCCTGACCGGCATGACGCCGACGTCGAAGGTGAGGAGAAGCTCCTTCTCGCGCTCGCCGCTCCATTTCTCGAAAGAGACGCTTGGCTGGGTGCTTTCCGGCAATCGATCGGCGACCACCTTGAAGGAGGCGCCCTTTGGGGGCGATGCGAGAAGCGGCGAGAGGTCCATGAAGTACTTCAAGGTCGAGGCGCTGCCCATCCACCCCACGACAAAGGGGTCGGAAACGGCCAATGGTTGTTTAAGGGGGTAGTCCGAGGTGCGTACCACGGTTGGAACGATGAAGACGCTCTCCTTCCTGTATCGATCAGCCTCTGATTTGAGAAAGGCATTGCCGCAGAAGACAGCGCTCGACATCTCCACCATCCTCTCGAACCTCCGGCGCCTGACCTGGTTCTCCCCTTCTGACCCGAACATGATCGCATCGTCGAAATCGAAGACGATCCTCCTCGCGAACATCCTCACAATAGCGCGTTTCACCGGTCCCGGGAGGAGCCGCTGCACATAGACCACGTCGACTGCCCGCGCCACCCGCACGAGGGTTAGAGGCTGCGTCTTCGACGTGAGATGGATGACCTCGAATCCCTTTTCTTTGAGGAAGGGGAAATACTGCCCTATTCTGTAGCCGCCCGGATTGGCTGAAGGCTCGATGTGATGGGTGAGGAATAGGATGCTCTTTTTCATGCGGGACGGCTCATACATTACCTCATTTGTCCCTTGATTGGAAGGGGAGGCTGAAACCCTTCCGCGGCCCTGGCCCTCCATCATGGCAGCCTCCCTTCTCTTGTAATGGTACCGAAAACTTCATATAATGGTCTACCTTGCTATGAGGAGGCCTTTGATGACCGAAGGACATATTTACAAGCTCTTCGATGAAGAATTGAGGGAGTTGAAGGAGAAGATCCTCTTCGAGGGGTCCCTCGTCCAGAAGGCCGTGCGAAATGCGATCGATGCCCTGCAGAACAGGGATTCAGCCCTGGCGAGGCGCGTCATCGGGGATGATGACCTCATCAACACAAAAGAAGTGGAGATAGACGAGTTCTGTCTCAAGCTGCTCGCCCTGCGACAGCCGGCCGCAAAAGACCTCCGCTTCATCAACACCGCGATAAAGATCAACTACGATCTGGAGCGGATGGGAGACATGGCGGTCAATGTCTGTGAGCGGGTCCTGGAGTTGAATCAGGAGCCGCAATTAAAGCCTTACATAGATCTGCCCAAGATAGCGGAGATCGCCCAAACCATGGTGAAAGAATGCCTCGAAGCGTTTGTCAGGGAGGACCTCGAGCTTGCCTGGAAGGTGACAAACGACGACGACAAAGTAGACGAGATTACGGAGCAGATCTTCCGTGAGCTCCTTACCTATATGTCGGAGGACTTAAAGACGATCTCGAGGGGTACGAGACTCCTTTTCATTTCGAAATACCTGGAAAGGATGGCAGACCACGCGGTGAACATCGCCGAACTGGTCATCTTTCTCGTCGAAGGAAGGATCGTTCGCCACCTGAAGGACCCTGAAAAACGCTAGCATGAAGATGCGTTTCCCGTACAGGCTGCCCGTTCTTGCCCTCATGTCTGCCCTTCTCTTCTGTTGCGGATCCTCTCAGAGTTCCCTCACCGACGAGAAGTCTACGGTAACCATTGCCGGCTCCACCTCGATCATGCCCTTTTCGGAGAAGCTCGCAGAGCACTTCAAGATCGACAAGCCGCGAATTGTCGTGGACGTCCAGGGAGGAGGCTCGTCCGCCGGCATTCAGGCCTGTCTCAATAGGACGGTCGACATAGGCATGTCGTCGAGAGACCTGAAGGGTGATGAGCTGGTGCTGCGGCAGACATTGATCTGCCACGACGGCATCGCTCTCGTGGTCCACCCGAGGAATCCGACGAAG
>CAYZAF010000314.1:0-6478 GCA_964476435.1 uncultured Syntrophaceae bacterium | reverse complement strand
TTCGGATACTCGGAGAGGTTCCCTCCCCTCTTCGCCGCCTGGTTCTCCAACATGCTCTTTTTCGCCTTCGGCGTCATAGGCATCGTAACGGTAAGGACGTAATCCGTGGTATCCTAGGAGAGGAGGGGAAGCCCCGGTACCTCTGGAGGGGGTACTGAACTCCTGCCACCCACGTGGCGCTGCCCACCCGGAGCTCTGGTCCGGCAGGACGTGGGTGCCCGGCTAAAGCAGGCCTCGGGGACAAGACTGGAGGGGGGAGGCTCCGGCAGCTTTGCTGTCGGAGGGGGCGCTGAGCCCTTGCGACCCACGTGGATTTGTGGGGAGCACGACCGAAAGGCCACATGACGTGGGCACCCCGCTAAGACAGACCGTGAGGGGGGAGGCTCCATGTGGCTATGCCACTGGAGGGGGCGCTGAGCCCCATCAATAGAAAGGAGACGTACCATTCATGAAGGCGTATCTCGACATCGAAACGGACAGGCAGGGCAACGTGTGCGTCATCGGCATTTTCAGCCATAAAGGCGGCTTCGTCCAGTTTTATGGAAAGGATGTTACGGCAGACAATCTCGGGAATGCCCTCTCCGGCGCGAAGACCATCGTCACGTTTAACGGAGACTGCTTTGACCTCCCCACGCTGGACAAGTGTTTTAACCTTGATCTGAAAGGGAACTGCCTGTCTCTAGACCTTCTCAAGGTAAAGAGGAACCTCGGCCTCCGCGGAGGGCTCAAGGACTTGGAGAAGATGTTCGGAATCAAGAGAAAGACGGAGGGCATAGACGGCTATAAAGCCATCCTCCTCTGGGAGAAGTACCTCAAGAAAGGACAGAAGGGCGCTCTCAAGCTGCTCCTCGAATACAATAAAGAGGATGTGCTCAACCTTGTCCCCCTCGAGGAGATCTTCGTCGAGCAGCTCAAAGAGATGAACTATGGTCGAGCTGTTTGAGACGGGGACCCCAGGACATAAGGTCAGAGGGGTCCTCATTGCACCCGGAGAGGGCAAAAAATGGCCCTGCGTGGTCCTCTCTCATGGCTTGATAAGCTCGAAGGAGAGCGCCAAGTACGTTGCCCTCTCAGACGCGTTTGCCGCCGCTGGAATCGCGAGCTGCAGGTTCGACTACCACGGCTGCGGGGAGAGCGACGGAAACATCGAGGAGACAACGCTGACCGAGAGGCTCGGCAATCTCGAATCAGTCACGGCCTTTGTCCTCGCTCACCCCTTCATTGACGGCGAGAGGGTAGGCCTCCTGGGAAGCAGCTTCGGCGGCTGCACATCCCTTGTCAAGGCAGCCCGCGATCATCGCATCCGGTGCGTCTCGCTCTGGGCCACACCCTACCAGCTCACGCACAAGGAAGACCCTTCAGCCGAGGGGATCGCATTCAAGGAGAGCCTTTATGCGGACTTCGGAGGCTACGATCTGCTGGCTGAGGCGCAGAAGGTGAGTCGAGGCCTTGTGATCCACGGCGACAAGGACGAGGTGGTGCCAGCCGGAGAGGGAGCTGCAATCTACGAGCACCTTGGCGAGCCCAAGGCGTTTGAACTCATAAGGGGCGGCGACCACATCTTCTCGAACGATGTGGACCGGGAAAGGGCTATTCGGCTTTCACTGCAGTGGTTCGGACAATTCCTCGTCTGAGGGACGGGCCGGCTGCCCAGGCTCAGCGCCTCTCGGGCGCGCGTAATGGTCAGACGTAACTTCGGCCCTCTTCTTCCTCGCTCTGCTTCCGCTCACCTTTTCCTTGATGACATCGGTGATCAAGCCGCTCAGTCCGATACCGACGGCGAGAGATAGGGCAAGGATCACCCCTCCGAAGATGATGAGAAAGCTGATGCTGATGATGGTGCTCCCGATGCCCATGTATTCGAAGACTATGCCGAAGGTGATAACCACGAGGAAGATCCTCACGCTCTTCGAGATGATGTCGCCATATCCTATGTTCGCGTTTTCACACGCCATGTAGATCACTCTGCTGAGGAACGTGCTGAATATGATGCCCACGATGACGATGATCGTCGAGATGACGATGTACGGCAGCGCGCTCGTAATACGGGAGGCATACTCGGTAAACTGGGGAAGACCCACATAGGTGAGGCCGAAAGAAAAGAAGGTGACGATGAGGATCCAGAAGATGATCCTGCTGATGATCGTGGAAGGCTGCGACCGTACGCCGCCCCTCTCGAGGAAGGTCACCACACCCACATTGGCAGCCCATTTGTCGAAGCGGAACAGGATGAGGAGCTTCTCCACAGCCTTCTTCACGACCCAGCTGAGTATGGAGCCGGCTATCATGATGAGAAGCATGACGAGGATGTTGAAAAAGACGTCTGAGAAATTCTCCCAGAGGTCCAAAAACATGTCGGAAAAAAAGGCTTTCACAGAGAACATCTTATAAAGATCGGCCTTTGATTGTCAATGGGCAACCGACCCTAATTCCTGTTGATTTTGTCCTTTTTTTCACATAATATAGTTTCCATCAAGCGCGGAGGAGGCAAAAGATGGAGATCGGAAGGGAGATTTTTTGGAATGTCGGGCAAACGGCACGATGGATTGCCTACCTTCTCATGGTCATATCGATCGTGCTCCTTGTATACGGACTGGTGAGACGCTACCGCATGTGGCACATAGGAAAGGCCGCCCCCATGGGATTTTACCGGACCATGTGGCGACGGATCGCCTATTATATCGGGAGCGGCATCTTTCACCGGGCAATACTGCGCTCCCGCGAGTCCTACCCCGGCTTGATGCACCTTTTCATATTCTGGGGCTTCTTGATTCTCGCCATCGGCTCCGGCATCATTGCATTTCAGGACGATTTCTTGAGGCTTCTCTTTGGCGTCACCTTCCTCCACGGTAATTTCTACCTCGTCTTTTCCTTCATCCTGGACCTTCTCGGCCTGGCCGCCATCGTGGGCGTCCTCATGGCCCTGATCCGCAGGTACATAATGAGGCCCGATAGATTGGACAACCAGAGAGACGATGCCCTCGTCCTCGTGTGGATACTCGTGATCCTCGTGACCGGGTTCCTCGTCGAAGCAGCGCGCATCGCTTATGACAGACCTCCCTACGAAGTGGTCAGCTTCGTGGGCTGGTATACGTCGCCCCTCTTCATGGGGATGGAAAAGAGCAGCATCCTGATTACCCACAAGATCATCTACTACTTTCACATGCTCATTTCGTTCGGCTTCATCGCCTATGTCGTTTACTCCAACAGGCTGCTCCACATCTTCACTTCTTCCCTCAACATGATGTTCAGGTCCGTTGAGGACATGCCCCGGGGAGCCATTACGCCCATTGCCGATTTCGAGACGGCGGAGGAGTTCGGCGTCAACCAGATAGACGGGTTCACGTGGAGACAGATCTTTGACCTCGACGCATGCACCCGGTGCGGAAGGTGCCAGGATAGATGTCCGGCCTACTTGAGCCAAAAGCCCCTTTCCCCGAAAAAGCTCGTCCAGGATCTCAAAGAAGAATGGCTGCGGGCAGCGAAGGGGGCAAAAAACGAAGAAGGCCTCATCGACAAGGTCATCGAGGAAGAGACCCTGTGGTCCTGCACCGCCTGCCTCTCTTGCCAGGTGAACTGCCCCGTGTCCATCCCTACCTTCGACAAGAACCTGGAGATGAGGCGCTACCTCACCATGACCTTGAGCAAGATGTCGCCCGAGGTGAAGCTCCTTTACAAGAATCTGCAGCAGAGGTTCGATCCGTACGGTATGGGCAAGGGACAGAGGCTCGAGTGGACAGAAGGCCTCGAGGTGAAAAAAGCGATTGATGGGGAGGTCGACGTGCTCTACTGGGTAGGGTGTGTTGCCTCTCTCGATGACCGGAACAGGAAGATAGCCAGGTCCGTAGCGACCATCCTGAATAAAGCGGGCGTCTCTTTCGGTGTCCTCGGCCCCGAGGAGAAGTGCTGCGGCGACCCTTTGCGCCGCACCGGCAACGAGTATCAGTACCAGGAGCTCGCGCAGGGCAATGTGGAGCTATTCAAAGAGCTGGGCATCAAGAAGATCGTCACCGCTTGCCCCCATTGCTTCAACACGCTGAAGAACGACTATGCTCAGCTCGGCGCCGAGCTTGATGTGTATCACCACACAGAATTCATCTACATGCTCGCCCAGGAGGGAAAGATCTCTCTCAACCCCACCCTGGAAGGCATCGCCACCTATCACGACCCTTGCTATCTCGGCCGGGTAAACAGGGTTTTTGACCCACCCCGCCGGATCATGAATAGGGTGAAGAAGGACCGATTCGTGGAGCTGCCAAGGAACAAGGACGAAGGGTTCTGCTGCGGCGGAGGGGGCGGCAAGATATGGATGGAGGAGCATCACGGCCGGATCTGCCACCTCAGAATGGACGAGGCCATAGGCATATCCGCCGCAACCGTGGTGACCGCGTGCCCTTATTGTCTTATCATGATGGAAGATGCAATCAAAGACAAGGAAAAGTCGGAATCGATGAAAGCACTCGACATCTCCGAGGTAGTTGCCAGGGGGATGTAGGGCGGAAAATCTCGCACAACGTGAGGGGATAGTCTTTCCATCCCCTCATCTATTGTTTCATGGGGAGTCTATTCTTCGAGTGAAATGGCCTCGAGGGGGCACTCTTCTACACATGCCCCGCACTCCGTGCACAACTCGGCATCGACTTTTGCCGAGTCCTCGACAGTGATCGCATCGGCCGGACACACTTCAGCGCATGCACCACAAGCTGAGCATGTTTCTTCGTCAACTTTCGCCGCCATTATTACGACCTCCTTTCATTGTCAGATAAGAACAGTATACATATCTCAAGATAAAAGACGAATGTCAATAGAAAAAAATCCCACCCTTGTGCAGAAATTGCTTGACATGTTTTTACCCCTTCTGGTAAAAAGGACGCAACAAGGGGGAGTAATGAGAAGGGGTCTCTGGGTAGCCGTTTTTGTGGCCCTCGCCCTGCTGTTCGCAAGCGGCCAAGCCTTTTCTACGACCCACAGGCACGTGAGGCACAGGCCTGCCATTCACCACAAACGTAAGGCCGCGTCCACGAGACACCATTCATCCACGTATGCTGCAGAGGCAATGGGGGAAGGCGGAACAGCGGACCTCAGGACCGGCGGTTCACCAGCCTCGAAAGACGAGCCGATAAGTCTCAGGTCATCGAAAAAAAGGAGGCTCGCCAGGGCATCGAGAAGGGAAGCTGCCAGGATGGAGGAGGTGGCTGATGCAGACCAAGCCGAAAGCGATGAGTACATAGCGTACAGGGTCAAGCGGGGGGATACCCTCGAGAAGCTCGCCCAGCAGTTCAGTGTAGACAAAGACGAGATCGCGGATTTGAATAAAGGGATGAGGAGGCGCCTGGCGCCCGGTTGCGTTCTCTACATACCGAAGACCCAGGAAGATCAGGAAGAAGCGCCGATCGTGCTCAATGACCGGCCCCTGAAGCCGTGGAAAAACGAAGAGGAACGGGGAATCCTCGTCAAGGTGGCGAAGAGCTTCGCCGGCACCCCGTATCGGTACGGCGGCGAGAGCGTCCGGGGACTCGACTGTTCGGCCTTCGTGCGAAAAATGTACGGCATCTTTGAGGTGGACCTTCCTAGGTGCGCGAGGGAACAGTACTATGCGGGCCAAAGGATTGACAGGGACAATTTGATGACGGGAGACCTCGTTTTCTTCAGAACGAAGCGGTGCGCCCAATATCCTACGCACGTGGGCATCTACATCGGGGACGGCAAGTTCATTCACGCATCTTCTCTCCCCCGAAAGGGAGTCAAGATCGACCACCTTTCCGATGCGTATTTCACGAGGACCTATATGGGAGCCGTGAGGGTGAAGGCCCCTCCGGCTGCGGAAGCGGACGCGGGCTAGGGCGCTTTCGGGCTCTTCACCGGTACGGATAATTGCTAAAGATCGCCGCGCCGCTCATCTTTCTTTCCCTCCTTCTCCAGTTTTTTGCTTACTACGCTCTTTTCCGCAGAATAGAGCCCTTCATGTACCATTTCTACCTGATGGCGTGGTGGTCCTACCTCGCCTTTCTCGACTCCCTGCTCTCTCTCAAGAAGGGGCACCTGTCAGTCTTCAACAGGCGTCTTCCATGGCTCGTTGCCATGTCTTGCGCTTTCTGGTGTCTCTTCGAGCTTCAGAACGGGAGGCTGCAGAACTGGTTCTACGTCAATGTCCCGTCCCAGGAAAGCATTCGTTTATCCGGATATTTCCTCGCCTTCGGCACAGTTATTCCCGGGATCTACCTTACGGCTGAGCTTATCGGCGCCATTCTTCCCGACATGACGATCAGACCCATCCGCCTGAACCGTTACGGGACGTATGCCATTCCCCTCGGTCTTCTCTGTCTCGCCCTTTCGCTTGCTTTCCCCCTCTACTTCTTCTCTCTCGCCTGGGTATCCCTCGCGTTTATCATTGATGGCTACAACTATCGGAAGGGCTATGCCTCCTTTGCCCGAGAGCTGGAGAACGGCTCCGTCAAACGCATGGCTGCTTATGCCA
>CAYZAF010000313.1:0-14258 GCA_964476435.1 uncultured Syntrophaceae bacterium | reverse complement strand
GAGGCCGAAGGTAACCCCTTCGAGGCGTCTCGCCACGAGCACGGACGGGAGGAAATCGAGGGCCAGCGTGAGGGACTCGAGGGCGCCGCCTAGGGATGCCGGGTTCGATATCTTGTAGAGGGAGGTGACGATCCCCGTGTTATCCCCTCCTTGGAACTCAGCTACAATGCGCCGCAGGTACCACCTGTCGACGACCATGTCGCTGTCGCTCAGGGCGAGGAGGGGATAGGCTGCCTCGCTTTCCAAAGCCTCGAGATTGAGCACCTTCTGGTTTGTCCCCGAACCTTTGTTCCCCACCAGGACGCGGGCTTCGCATTGCGCTGCGGCAGCGATCGCGCCTGCCAGGGGAAGGGCAGGGTCATCCTTTTCTCGGAAGCCGAAGAGCACCTCGTAGCAGGGGTAGTCCTGAGCGCAGAAGCTCGAGAGGTTCTCGGCACACGAGGGCTCGAGCCCTTTTACGGGTTTCAGCACGGAAACTCCCGGCAGTTCAGCGTCCTTAGGGGCACGCCCACTGGGAGGAAGAGGGTCCGTGAAGAAAGCGAGGACGCAGATAAGGGAGAAGAGGGCGTATGCGCTGCCGAGGGCGATGAGCGCGACGAGGACGCCCACGAGCATGGTCATAATAGCTGTGGGCGTGACAACCACGGACGGAACAGGGTAGAATAGGGGTACATGAGGCTCTTCCTTTTCTGCGCGTTCCCCAGGGAGGTCAGGCAGATAGTGCGCATGATAGGCGCAAGGGAGAGGATCCACGGCCTCCCCTTCAGGGCCTTTCGCGTCCGCCTCCCGTCACACTCGTTGATTGTGGCCGAAACCGGCCTTGGGATCGAGAAGAGCGAAGCCGCTTTGCTGCACTTGCTTCAGACAGGGAGGCCGGATGCGGTCATCTCCCTGGGCTACTGCGGCGCTCTGTCGGATGAGGCCTCGGTGGGTGACCTCATCTGGGCTTCCAGGGTCTGCCTCATAGGCGGGCAGGGGAGCGAAAGCCTCATCCTCCCCGATGACTGGAAGCTCGCGGAGAGGCTCTCCTTGAAGGTGCCCGTCCGGTCTGGCACCTTCCTTACCATGCAGTCTTGGATGAAGAAGGGAGAGGCCAGCCGTTTCGTGACCCGGGGAATGACGCTCCCCGTGTGCGACATGGAGACGTTCGGGCTGGCGCGCATCTCCTTGAGCCGCAGGCTACCCTTCATCGCCGTCAGGGCAGTGAGCGACGAATCCCATATCGACCTTGCCTTCGACCCGAAAAGCGTCTGCGACGAAAACGGGACCTACCGGCTCTCGCGGGCGCTGAGGCTTTTTCTCGCCAGGCCAGGCCTTCTGGCCCATGGAATGGACCTGCGCCGCACCTCGAAGAAGGCCTCGCGCAACCTGGCCAGGGCAGCGGGCGCTCTCCTCGCGGTGCTATAGCCGACCCCTCCTGCCCAACCCTGCCCCGGCCCGCGTGCGCCTCTTTAGGGGCATGGCCGAAAGACCTCTTCCGGCGGGCCTCACGGGGAGCGGCTCCATGGAGAAGAATTCCTCGCGAGGAGGACGAAAAGAACGAGGGGAAGGAGCATGATGAATGCGCCCGCCCAGAACAGATTGTATTCCCCGATACCCAAAGTGACGGAGAGATTGAAGACCACGATGCTGAGGTAAAGGGCAGGACCGGGAAGGCAGCTCCAGGCCCGGGCCGGACCTACGAGGTCGCTCGCGTTCCTCGCTGTCAGGAGCCGATCGATGAGCTGGAGGGCGCAGATGAGAACAAACCCGACGATGAACCATCCGATAAAATTCGAGATCGGAATGCCGAAATAGACGCCCTTCTCCGGATATTCGTAAATCTGGCCGAGAAACCACCTGTTACCCCGCAGGGCCAGAGGGTCTATGATAATATCCAGGTATACGCAGAAGAGCGCGCCGAGGAGACCCTTCTTGAGGGGAAGCCAGACACGGCCGTTTTTCACCGGATGGAAGCCCCCGCCTCGGCCCATCGCAGAGAGGGCCATTGAATACGACGCGTAAGAGAGGAAGACGAAGCTCATGGAGTCCATGAAGGGGACGCCCAATACCCAGAGCTCCCTGCCCTTTGTCTGGCATAGGTAATAGTAGCGGCCGAAGGGAATGCCGCAGTGGATGGAGGAGTACTCGGCGGCCCACGCGATGAGGTATCCTGCCACACCGAAGAGGAGGGCCCGCTTAAGCCCGAGGCGGAGCGTGCAGGCGAGCACATAGGCGAGGAAAAAGGCGGCAAAGTAGGGCCTCAGGACGATCGTGCCCTTGATTTGCGAAAAGAGTGCTTCCATCAGGAGGGCAGGACGTTCCAGAGGAGGCACCGGAGCATGTTTCCGGGATGGGCAAAGATCTCGCCCACGGCGGTCGGCTCGAATCCGCTGTGGACCATGCAGTCCCTGCACCTTTTGTCCCTGCCGGGCCCGTACGCCTCCCACGGCGTCTTCTCGATCAGGTCGGAGAACGACGGGTAGTACGCGTCGGTGACGAGGTAGCAGGGCGACTTCCAGCCGAAGGGATTCCTGGTTGGACTGCCCCACGGCGTGCACGGCATCTGCCCCTTGCCCTCCAGGAAGTCGAGGTAGAGGGGAGTGCCTGCCATGGGGAGCCCGCGGAACCTAGCCCGCATCCGGCCGATCTTGTCGGCCGCCTCTTCCCTCTTCAGAAAAATGTCTTCGGCGACGCTCTCATAGCCGAATGCGGGGGAGACGAGGATGCCGTCGACGCCGCGTTCTTTGAGGAGGGAGAAGAGGTCCATCAATTCCTCAATATCGGTCCCCTTGTACATGGACGTGTTCGTCCATACGCGGAATCCCTTCTCCTTTGCTGCCGTCAGGCCGTCCATGGCCGTTTCGAACGACCCTGGCTTTCCGCTGATACGATCGTGGGTCTTTGCCATGCCGTCCAGGTGGAAGTTGAGCGTGAGGCGCGGATGGGGAGCATAGGTGTCGACAAAGGCGCGCGCGAGCAGTCCGTTCGTGCAGAGATAGATGTGCTTTTTCATGCGGATGAGCCCCGAAAGGAGCTCCTTGAGGTTTCCGTAGAGGAGCGGCTCCCCGCCCGTCACCGTGACCACCGGGGCGTCTGATTCGATTGCAGCGCCGAGGCACTCTGCCAGGGTAAGGTCCCTGGAGGTCTCCTTCCCGTAGAGCCTTATTCTGTCGCAGCCTGCGCACGAGAGGTTGCATCGGTGCGTGGGCTCCAGCATAAGCACGAAAGGGGATTTCTTGCGCCCCCTGAAGGTGCTCTTGAGAAAATAGCCTGCCAGAGCAGCGGAAAGGCTGGGTGAGAAACGCATGGATAGATCCTCTTCGCCTTTAAGTCTCCCGTTGAGCGGCTATGCGAGCCTTCTGGCTTAAGCCGGCGACCCCTCCCTTCTCGAGATCACCGTTTTGCAGCCCTGCCGGCCCTGTCGTTGAGGAACGAGAGAGCGTCCTCCAGGGCGTCGAGGCGCAGCTCCGTATTCTTGCAGGGCCCCTCCGGTCTCTTGTTAGGAATGGCGAGGACGGGAATCCGTTCTGCCACGTCCCTGATGCCGCTTATGAGGTCCCTTTCGCAGGCCACGGCAAGGATGAGAGAGGCATTATACTCTTTGATCGCCTTTCTGGCTTCTTCGCCCCCCCCAACAGTGACGATCCGGACAGTCCTCCCATTTGCCCTCTCCACCACCTGCTGCTTTGCCTCGCTCAAGAGGCACCTGGGGAGGAGGATGAGAAGCCTGTCGGCGTTCAAGTGGCGCGCGTGGCTTTTCACTATCACGTTGTTGGCTTTGATGAAAGAGTTACCTACCCTGTCCCTGCTTATGCCTATCTTCTCTCCGAGCCACATGCTTTTCGCCAGAAGGGCGAGGAGCAACCATTCCGTCCAGACATAGGGGAAAAGGGATGTGCCGAATCTCAGAAGGAGGGTGGCTTCCAGGGCGACGAGGATGAAGAGGAGAGCGCCCAGGAGAATGGCCGACCATTGGATGACGCTCGAAAGAAGAGGGCTGAGCTGATCGATTCTCGGCTTTGCGAGGTACCACCCCAGCTGGAGGCACCCGATGAGTATGAGAACGGAGCCGAACGCCAGGGCGAGGAACGTGACCATCTTCTCGTCGATCTCATTCTCCTTTGGGCTCGTGGTCCCGTTCCAATCGAGCCATTCGTCCCCGAGCCTTCTGTCCTTCGGCCCGGTCCTGAGGACTGGATCTTTCTCGTTCATGCGCATGCCCTCGGCTGGCCGGCCGGCGCATAGCCGCTCGCCCTGTACCAGGCTATCGCCTTCGCAGCTGCTGCTTTTATTGGGCTCTGAGCCATTCCTAAGTCCCGCTGCGCCTTCGAGGAGTCGAAGAACATGTAGGAGCGTGCCATACGGACGCCGTCCAACGGGATCGCAGGGGCTTTTCTGCGGCAGACCCTGCAAAAGGCCTCTTCCAGGCAGGCCAGGCAGAGCACTGGCCCATAGGGGACCTTCCAGCGGGGCGCCTTCCTTCCGGACAAGCCTGCCAGAAGCTGGAGGAATTGCTTCAGGGTAAGGTTTTCGTTCCCCAGTATGTAGCCCTGTCCCACGACGCCCCATTTCGCCGCGAGCACGTGCGCCTCCGCCACGTCCTCGACATCCACGAAATTGAGCCCCGTGTCCATGTACGCGGGCATTCTTCCGTTGAGGAAATCGACGATGATCTTTCCCGTAGGTGTAGGCTTCCTGTCACGGGCGCCTATGGGGGCAGTGGGATAGACGATCACTGCCGGAAGGCCCTTTTCGACGAGCTTTCTCACCTCCTGTTCGGCGATGAATTTCGATTTCTTGTAATGACCCGACAGGTGGCGGGACCCGGCCGGCGTCTCCTCGCTTCCCACTTTTCCAGCCATCATGGGGGTGAGTACGCCCACGGTGCTCGTGTAGACGACTCTCGAGACGTTTCTCGCCATGGCTGCCTCCATGACGTTGATGGTGCCCCGGACGTTCGTGGCGTACGTGGTCTCCGGATCGGGGACCCAGAGCCGGTAGTCAGCGGCCGCATGGTATGCCTGGTCGCAGCCCTTCATCGCCGCGAGCACTGCGCCGTAATCCCTGACATCCCCGGCGGCCTGCTCCACATCGAGGCCGGCGAGGCCGGAGGTATCGGAGCCTTCCCTCACGAGGGCCCGCACGTCGAACCCCTTTTCCTTGAGGGATTGGGCCACATGGTATCCAATGAACCCGGTCGCCCCGGTCACTAAGGCCCTCGCCATTATCCCTCCCCAGGGGAGCGCGTGAAGAGGCGCCCCTCTCTCGCCTGCCCGAGGAACTTCCCGAGCGCCATCAAGGGGAAGCAGTTGCGATAATTGTGGTACCTGATCATGAAGTGCTTGGGAAAGCCGGTGCCCGTAAACTCCTCCTCTTCCCAGGTCCCGTCCGGCCTCTGTTCCCGGAGGAGAAACCGTATGCCCTTGATCGCCTCCCCACTGGCGCCCTCCCCGGCTGCAATGAGGGCCATCACGACCCAGGCGGTCTGGGAGGCGGTGCTCTTCCCGCGCATCCTCAGATGGCTGTCCGCGTAAGATCCGCAGGACTCTCCCCATCCGCCGTCCTGGTTCTGGTACGCTTTGAGCGTTGCCGCGGCTTTTCGCACGTACGGTTTTGCCATGTCCTCGCCTATGGACTCCAGGCCTGCCAGGACGCACCACGTCCCATAGACCCAGTTGACTCCCCACCTGCCCCACCAGAGGCCGTCAGCGCTCTGGGCTTTCCTGAGGAACCTGATGGCCCGCCTCACCTGCTTGGAGGACGGTGGATAGTTGATGCGGCCGAGCAGGTCGAGCACCCTCCCCGTGATGTCGGGCGTGCTGGGATCGATCATCGCCTTCAGGTCGCCGAAGGGGATCTGGTTGAGCACCTCTACGTTGTTGTCCACGTCGAACGCGCCCCATCCCCCGTCTTTCCCCTGCATTCCCAGCACCCATCCCAGGGCCTTCTCGAGGTTTTCCGGCTTGAGGGCCTCCTGGTGGCCGCAATCGGTCAGGGCCATGAGTACGACCGCCGTATCATCGATGTCAGGATACCAGTTGTTGACGAATTCGAAGGCCCATCCGCCCGGCTCAAGGCCGGGCTTCTTCACGCTCCAGTCGCCCTTCTTCAGTATCTGGGCGCCTGCGAGCCACTGACAGGCGTTTCCCGTGGGCCCATGGCCATCCTTGAGGCCCGAGCAGGAAAGAGCCAGCGCGGTGAGGGCCGTATCCCACACGGGAGAAATACACGATTGGAGGAGCAGCTCTTCCTTCCGCTCGATCGTGTATCTTTCCAGGGCCTGGAGGCCCTTGCGCACGGGCTCGCTTGAAATGTGCCTGCCCTGAACGACGAGGGCAAGAATAGAGTTGACCATGGCCGGCTGTATCCCTCCCCAGTCGCCGGTCTCTTCCTGATGTTCCAGAATCCAGCTCAGGGCCCGCTCCAGACCCTTCTTCCTGAGGGCCCGCAGCCGGCTCTCCTCAATCGCCTTTATCAATCTGTCGAGCTGATCGAAGAAGCGCTTCCACGAGAGGATGGGCTCGCGCCGCTCGAGCCCCCTTCCTGTGGGCTCGCGCAGGAGCAGCTCTTGCACCCCCAGGCCCTCGGGAATCGGCCTCTTTACCTTGGCGTCAAGCACGACAGAGAGAGGTACGAACGTGGCTCTTGCCCAGCTCGAGAAATTATAGATGCTCAAGGGGAACCAGGGAGGGAGCAGCATGATCTCTACTGGGACTGACGGGATGGCCTTCCAGTCGTACTGGCCGAAGAGGGCGAGGAATATCTTCGTGAAGACCCTGGTCGCTGCAATGCCGCCGTTGGCGGTGATAAACTGCCGGGCCTTTTCCAGGCGGGCATCCTCGGCAGCGTACCCTGCGATCTTCAGCGCAAAGTACGCCTCCACGCTCGTGCTGACATCCCCCTTGCCGCCCTTGTATATGGCCCATGCCCCGTCGGCCCTCTGATGCTTGAGGATGTGGTTCGCCATCTTCCTGCTCCTTTCACGGTCTTCGATGCCGAGAAAGGTGAGGAGCATGAGGTATTCCGCGGTGATCGTCACATTCGATTCCAGCTCGAACCACCAGTAACCGTCGGGATGCTGGTTCCCGATAAAATAGATGTGCGTCTTTTCGACGGCTTCCGACACCCGATCTGCCAGATCCTGGAAGCGCTCGGGCTCAGGTCCTTCCACTTCATGGGCGAGACGGAGACTATCGATGGCCATGGTCATCCTCAAATGTAAGCTGCGAGAGCCCCTTTCAGCACCCCTCCCAGGAAGGGCGCGCATCCATCGGGCTCGTTCGCGCGTGTCTTCATAGCTTCAACTTGTGGATTCCCTGCAGCTTCCCTGCAGGGAGAACCTTTTTCCGCTTCGCTTCGTCGGGAATTATTGGGGCTTAAGCGCCCCCTCCAGTGGCGCAAGCCACATGGAGCCTCCCCCCTCAGAGACTCGCTTCTCGCTCGTCGTCTTGGATACCCTGCTGCCTGCAGCAGGGTGATTTATTCCTGCCAGGCCGCCATTCGAGATGGTGCCGCTGACTTTCGGTTAGCTCCCTGAAGCCGACGAGCCTGAGATCCATGGCTTTCAGCCGATCCCTTACGGCAAGAGAGGTGACCGCTTTCATTTCTTCTCTGCCCGGTTGCGAGGCCAGGTCCGGGTGGAGGTATATCTCACTCACCCCACCCTTAACATAGGAAAGGAGGGCGAGAAAATACTTCTCATGGATCCTGCCGGTTCCGGAAAGGCCGTACACGTTGCTCGCGACGTACAGCCCATGCCTCTCGGCCATGCGCATATTCCTTATTGCAAGGAGCCTAAAAACGAGCCAAAAGAGAAAGGCTTTCCCGTCAATGGGCCGCCCATGGAGGCCAAGCACGCACGACAAGGGCTCCCGGGGAATCCTTATCCAGGCCACGCCCCTCTCTGCTGCCTCCCTTGCGATTACGGCAAAGACGAGGGGGTGCGCGTGGAGATGGTGGTGGCAGTCCACATGGGTCGGGTGGATGCGCGCTTTTTCCACTTTATCGAACTGCGACCTCACCTCTGCCTCGAGCTGCTCGACAAGACTTCTTCTCCTGCGCCAATAGGTAAAGGCAGCCCTCGCAGGGCTTCTGTCGAAGCGGCCCTCCCCATCAACGAGGTCTGGGACGTCCGCAGGGGAGAGGACCGGCCGCCCGTCAGAAAGCGTGACGTGGAGCCCCACGGAGAGCTTGGGGTGTCCCAAGGCGAGATCGACTGCCTCCTCGAAAGCCTCGCCTCCGGCCATGATGCTCGCTGCGGTCACAACGCCCCTCTCGCATGCGAGAGCCACGGCCCTGTTGATCGAGCTGGAGCAGCCGAGATCATCGGCAGCAACCACGAGGTACCTCTCCTTTCCCAAAAGCTTCCACCCTCTATTCATGCTCTCCCATCGGAAGCCTCTTTTCGCCTTGCGAGGAAAGAGAAAAATTCCCTGCCCTCCCTGATGCGCCGGGAGAATTCTTCCCTGTCTCTGACCATTTCCCTCAAGATCCTCAATATAGGCGCCGGCCTGAGATAGAAGCGGCGGTAGAAGCTCTCGACTGCCGCGAATATCTCTTCTTTCGGGAGCCATGGATACTCCATGACTGAGTTCTGAATGCCTTCCCGCACGAGTCCGGCTCCCTCTCCGGCGAGCCATCCTTCGCGCTTTGCCTCGTCGTAAAGCACGGTTCCAGGATAGGGAGCGGCAAGGGAAACCTGCATGCTGTAAGGGTCTATCTCCCGGGCGAACCGAACGGTCTCCTCCATGGTCTCACGGGTCTCTCCCGGCAGGCCAAGTATGAAGGCCCCGTGAATGAGCACGCCCGCTTCTTTCGCCGCACGCGAAAACCTGCGCGCCTCTTCCAGGGTGACCCCTTTTCTGATACGGCGCAGTATGCCTTCGTTGCCCGACTCGTAGCCAACCGTGAGCAGCCTTAAGCCGTTGTCCTTGAGCATCTCCAAAGTTTTCTTGGGCACATTTGCCCTTGCGTTGCACGACCACGTCACGTTGAGGCCGCCTATCTTGCGCACGATTTCCTCGAAGTCCGGATGGTCAGTAAAGGTGTCGTCGTCGAAAAAGAACTCCTTCACCTGCGGAAAAAGAGCCTTTGCGTGGGACAATTCCTCGATGATATTGCCGGGGCTCCGCACCCGGTATGTCTTGCCGCCAACGGTTTGGGGCCACAAGCAATAGGTGCAGCGGCCGCGGCATCCGCGGCCGGCGTAGAGAGAGACATAGGGGTGCTTCAGGTAGCCGACAAAGTACTTCTCCACGTGCAGGTCCCTGGCGTAGACCGTTGTCACGAAAGGCAGGCGATCGAGGTCCCGGATGGGGGGCCTCGGCTCCGTCCTCTCGATCGATCCGGCGGAACGAAAGGCGATCCCCTTTATCTCATCGAACGATCTGCCTTCCGACACCTCGACTATGGTGTCGTCGAACTCGCCGACGGCCACAAAATCCACAGCCCGAGATGCCCTCAGGCTTTCCTCAGGCGAGACGGTCACGTGAGGGCCGACCATGCCCACGAAAAGGCGCGGGTATGCCTCTTTGAGCGCGCCTGCGAAGGCCGCGTCATGGCCGAAGGTGGGTGTGGCAGTGTGGATGACGACAAGCTCGTAGCCGCCTGCCTCGCGGATGACCTCTTGGCGCGTCATGCCCTCTGCAGAGGCATCGAGGAGCCTCGACGAGTCGATCATTCCTGCCGGGTAGGCGAGCCACGCCGGATACCAGAAGGAGCGGATCTCCCTGCATGCCTGGTAGCGCGAGCCCGCACTACCGTCAAAGCCCTGAAAGGAGGGTGGGTTGAGGAGTAATGTCTTCATATCTCAAAATGGCCTGTGCTGACCGCCTGATCTTCCCTTGCAGCGCGACGCCGCTCTCCCAAGGTATCGCGAAAACGCCCCCTCTCCGCCCGCTCAAAGAGCAAAGAAGCCGGACAAGGGCGGGAAAAGTAAGCCTTTTCGACCTGCCCGGGCGAAGAGCATGGAATAGGCTGTCCCTATATGTCCATTATGAAATTGTATTACGGATCAGTCCCTTCTGCAACGATTGAATATCGAAGGTCCCAAGGAGAAGCCCCATAAGGGACCCATGAGCCTTGAGGCCCCAAGCTTAGGCGAAAGCGTCACGAGACTGATCATGCCTCAGGTGGCTCAAAATCGAGCTTCTTAGAGAGAAAGGTGAGCAGGTCCTTGAGGGCGACGATGCCGACGAGCCTGCCCCGGTCTACGACCATAAGCCTGCTCGTCCCCGTCCTGTTCATCTTCTCGAGGGCCTTGATCGCGTCCTCGGCAGGGTCGATCGTGTTGCCTTCACTGCAGGTCCCTCCTGCCTCCATGACCGTCCGGAAGGACCACTCTCCCCGCGGGACTTCCTTCAATTGGTTTATGGTGACTACCCCGTAGAGCCTCCCGCTGTCCACTATGGGAAACATCTTGTAGTGATACTTGTAGATATAGTCGTCCATGAGCCGGGCAAGGGTGAGCGACGGTTCCACGGTTACCAGGTCGGACTTCATGAGCTGGTACACGTGCTCCCCTTCAAGGGCCCTTCTGATCAATAGCTGGCGGTAGGACATCTGCGAGGCGTTTCTGAGGAACATGCCGATGAGGAACCACCAGACGCCGCCCACGAGATTGCCCTTGACAAAGGTCACTATGCCGAGGAATATCATACCCGCGCCGAAGCCGGACCCTATCTTCGAGGCGATCCGTGTAGCCCATCGCACGTTTCCCCTTGCGCGCCACAGGATGGATCTGAGCACCCGGCCGCCGTCCAGGGGGAAGGCCGGGAGAAGGTTGAAGAGCCCGAGGAGCACGTTGATGTATGCAAGATAGGCGAAAACAGCATGTACGGCCAGAGGCGTGCCCGCCGCCATCGCCCTTGAAACCGCGTAGAAGATGGCAGCAAGGAGAAAGCTCGAGGCTGGACCGGCAAGGGCCATGAAGAATTCGACTGTCGGGCTCTCCGGCTCCTCCGTCATCTCGGAGACGCCGCCGAAGATGAACAGGGTGATGCCGCTGATGGGAAGACCGTATCGGCGGGCCACGAGGGAGTGCCAGAACTCGTGAAACACGATTGAGACGAACATGCCTGCGGCGCCGGCGATCCCCATCCACCAGTACGTGCTCGTGGAAAGGCCTTTGTAGTAAGAGGGGAAGACGCCGGACGCGAGAGTCCACGCTATGAGAAACGCGATAACGAGCCAGCTCGCGTCAACGCGAACGGTGAAGCCGAAGAGTCTGAAGAGCTTGATTTGCCGTCCGAACACAGCGGACCTCCTTATTCATCCGGGTTTAGTCAGCCTCCCTTTATTCCCGGATGAAACCGCTCCCCTAGATATATCTGTATAATAATGCGGCAATCGGAGAAATGGAAGGAGAAGGCGCCAGGTGCGGCCCTTCCTTTGGGAAGGAACCCCGGCGAGGACCGGATAGTGCAGTCCATGCCAGAAGGTATGCTACAATAGGGGCCGGAGGGTAAAAGGGGAATACGATTGGAGGCATCGCTTGAGCGCCGAGGAAAGAGGATTGTCTATCTGGCGGTTCTTCTCGCCTTTTCCTATTTTTTGCTCTTCCACAACCTGGGCGCCTATTCCCTGAAAGAGCCGGACGAGGGCAGGTACGCGGAGATTCCCCGGGAGATGACGATCCTCGGGGACTACGTGGTTCCACACCTCAATTTTGTTCGCTATTTCGAGAAGCCGCCTCTCCTTTACTGGGTCACAGCCCTGTCCTACAAGGCATTCGGCGTAAGCGAATGGTCTTTCAGGCTCCCCAACGCCATTGCTGCGCTTCTCATTGTCCTGGCGGTCTATTGGTTCGCGGCCCGCCGCTTTTCGGAGAAGGCCGCCTTTCTTGCGTCCGTCATGCTCGTCTCGTCCTTCGGGTTCTTTGCCATGACCCATATCGTGACCATCGACATGCTCTTCTCCTTTCTCCTCTTCGCCGCGCTCCTCTCCTCCTATGAGTTCTACTCATCGGCCAGGAAGAGATTCCTCTATCTCTTCTTCGGGGCCCTCGCCCTTGCGGTTCTGGCCAAGGGACCGGCGGCAATCGTCCTTCTGGTGGCCACCATGGTGCTCTTCCTCCTCGCCGAGCGAAGGCTCTCCTTCCTGAAAGAGATGGCGTCCGCCCGCGGATTCGTCATCTTCGCCGCCATAGCAGTGCCGTGGTTCGTCCTTGTCTGTGCGAGAGAGAAGGAGTTCTTTCAATTCTTCTTCTTCGATCAAAACCTGACGCGCTTTCTTACGACGGAGCACAATAGGTCCGGGCCGCCCTACTACTTCTTTCCCGTGCTCTTCGGGGGTCTCTTCCCATGGTCGATCTTCCTGCCCAGAGCTGTGGTCCGCCTGTGGAAGTCCCATGAGGTGCGCCTGCTTCTTATCTGGTCCGGCGTTGTTTTTCTGTTCTTCAGCGCTTCCGGGTCGAAGCTTCCGCCTTACATACTTCCTATCTTCCCTGCCCTCGCAGTGATACTGGCCTGCCTCTTCGAGAGGGAATGGGCAAGGAACATTCGTTGGCTTCACGAGATCGTGGTGTATGGGCTTTTTTTTGCAGTCGTCGCAGGCGGCGCCCTTGCTCTCGCCGCCGGGCTCCTGGATGCCTATCTTCCGGAAATACTTGACACGGCAGTGATCCCCAAGGCGGTCAAGGGCCTTTCCCTGTGGGTCTTCGGCGTGTCAACAGCCGCCCTCATCTCCCTGGGCCTGAAACGGGTGCGGGCCTTCGGCCCCCTTTGTTGCGTGCTCGCAGCCTATGCCTTCCTGATCCTTCTGGGCATCATGGCTGATGCGCGCCTCATAGACAAGTTCAACACCACGAAGGAGCTTGCCCTCGCCATCAACAGGGAGAGATGCCTGGATGCCGCGATCGTGGACTACGGCTCATTCGACGAGACCCTCCCTTTCTATGCGGGGAAAAGGACCTATGTAGCTGACTACAGGGGCGAATTGGAGATGGGCGCCCGCTATCCGGACGGAGCGGCATATTTTCTCGACACCCAGGGGTTCCTCCGTCTGTTCCGGTCTGATAGGCCCGTCTTTGTGGTCTTGAAAGAGAATCGGCTCGACCGGATGAGGCAGCTGGGCGTGGAAGGAGAGAGTCCGCCCCTGTGCGTGGAGGGCCGGTGCCTCATCGCAAACCGGCAGGCCGCTCCTCCGATTCGTTCCGGTTCCATTATGCGGGCAACGGGGAAATAGGTCGATTCCCTTGAACGCGGCGCCGCGAAAGAGGCTCCTCGTAGAGGAAAGGGAAAGTCCCTTTAGCGCTTCCGCAATCTGTCCGCCTCCCCTTGCCCATGAGCGCACGGCCGCGCCATTTCCTTGCTCATAATTCTCTTGACATGAGGGGAGCGAATCAAGAAGAATATATCTAGGCACGGAGGTTCCCAAAGCGAGGCCGCCCTTCACGCGGGCCCGACAAACGAAGGTTTGATGCGACGCAACCAGGGAAGGAGCAGCAGTCGTACCCGCGGAAAGCCGCACTGAGCCAGCCGAAAGGCCCGGGACAGGGCGGTTGCGGGGGGAGGTGGAATGGCTGAGACCGTCGAGGCCATTCTCGGCAAGCATCGCTGCACTCGGGATTCGCTCATACCAATCCTTCAAGACGTGCAGAGGGAGTTGGGGTACATCTGTCCGGATTCCCTTGGTGCCATTTCTCGATACCTGAAACTCTCGGAAAACGAAGTCTTCGGGGTCGCCTCTTTTTACGCGCAGTTCAGATTCAGCACGCCAGGTCGCCACTCGGTGAGGGTCTGCCTCGGTACCGCGTGCCACGTCCGGGGGGGCGCGACCCTCCTTGATACGCTCCAGACCGGCCTGGGGATCGAATGCGGCGGAACCACCGCTGACGAGCGTTTTGACCTGGAACGGGTAGCTTGCCTGGGTTGCTGTGCCCTTTCCCCAGTCGTCCAGATTGACGGTAAGGTCTTCAGCAGGGTCACCGTGAACAGACTGACGGACCTGCTCAAGTTTTATGAGTAGACTGGACAAAAGAGTAGAGTCGGCGACTCGCAGCTGGGAAGCTCTCCTGAACAGCAAGGAGCCGGTTATCTACGTAGGTGCGGCATCGTGCGGAAGGGCTGCAGGCGCGGTTCAACTCATCGCCCAGACGGAGCGTTTTCTCAAGGAGAACCACCTCTCGGCACGGATTGTCCAGGTAGGATGCATAGGTCCCTGCTATCTAGAGCCCCTCGTTGACATCCAGCTACCGGGCCAGCCTCGCGTAAGCTACAATAACGTCACCTCCAAATCCCTGGTCCCCATCCTTGAGACCAGCTTGCTGGAGGGAACAA
>CAYZAF010000312.1:0-5997 GCA_964476435.1 uncultured Syntrophaceae bacterium | reverse complement strand
GGCTTACGCACCATTTTCGTCACGCTCGCCTTCCGCTAACGGGTACCCAAGCGCTACGAGCGATGCGAATCGAGAAGGAACAGCCTTTTAGCGGACGGACAAGACGGAACCGCCGTATCTTTGAAGTCTGGTGAGTCGTTCTCTTTCACCCCACATAACATTGAGACAAGGGCGTGTTACCCGTTGCCGACTTCGTGCAATGCGACCCGCGGAAACAAGGTGTGATGGGTCGCGGGTGCCCCGCCTTCCCCTCGTCGGAACGCTTGTGACGTTTCCGGCAAGGTAGAGAGCCCCCTCAAGCGAGCGAAAGCGAGCGGTGGGGCGTGGGGGCGGGAATTCTTGCCGGAATAAGGAGCGATATGCTTTTCTTACGGTGACGCTGCTAAGAGGAGGTAACGGGTAATGCGCCCTTGGGGATAGCATCGAAACGCTCTAAGTGGTGCGCGTGGTGCGGTGTCTTTGCGAAGGGGGCGCGGCCGGGACTCTCGAGAGAAAAAGGAGCGATAAGGAATCCTGTCGGCCAATCACGTCTGGGTCAGGCAGCAGTTCGGCGGGCGCGCCGGTTTCTCCGCCGCCTCCTCCTTCGTTTCTTCTCCGGGGCGCTTTCTGCCTCCGCCTCGGTGCCCGTTGCCGGAGGGCTTTCGAGGAGGAAGGCCTCCCACCATGCCAGACACGCCCGATGCTCGCCTTTGGTCTCCGCCAAGAGGCGGAGATACGCCAGGGCCTCACCGAATTCCGGCTTGCCTGCCAGGGTTGGCGGCCGTCGCGGCGGCATTTTGTGTAGGGAGGGCTGAAGGGCCAGAATGGCGCGCAGCCGGTCGCTGGCCCGTCTGGGGACGCTCACGGCCCGGGAGACTTCTTCCATGAAAAGGGCGCATGTCTCTTCCAATGCCTGGTGGCGCGGAATGCCTTCCCTATGGCGCGCGAGGGCCTCCTCCTCGAGGAAGGGGCCGAGCAGGGCTGCCAGGAAGAGCGCAGGCGTCGGCGGCGTATCTGAACGGCTGAGGCAATCGAGCCAGTCGAGGTTCATAAGCAGTATTTCCAGGCGACGGCTGCCTCCGTAAATCCATTGGCTTAAGGAAGGGAAAAGGGCGGCCAAAAGGCCGCTCTTCTCCAGGAGACTGAAAGCCGGGCGGGCCGACCCGAGGAGGAAGAGCTTCTGCATCTCCTCATAGAGCCTTGCCTTCGATGCGCGCAAGATAGAGGCGGAAAGGTCCCGGATGGCGTCCCACGCTGCGGGCTCTATGGTGAAGTTGTGGGAGGCGGCAAGCCGAACGGCGCGGAGCATGCGCACGGGGTCCTCCGTGAATCGGACGCGGGGGTCTCCTATGGGACGGATGAGGCGCTCCTCTAGATCGCTCAAGCCAGTGCTGTAGTCGATGATGGAGAAATCAGCGATGTTGTAAGCGAGGGCGTTGACGGTAAAGTCGCGGCGGAGGGCATCCTCCTCCGGGCTCCCGAAGAGGTTATCCACGAGGACCATGCCCTCCTCGTCCTTGACGTGCCAGGGCCGGCGGGGGCGACTCCCAGTCTCTTCCGCATCCGGTTCTTCTGAAGGAACGGCAGCACGGCGGAACGTGGATACTTCCAGGATCTCATTGTCAAAGTGGAGGTGGGCAAGCCTGAAGCGGCGGCCAATGAGGCGGCAGTTGCGGAAGAGCCTCTTGATCTGGCCGGGCGTGGCGTTCGTGGCAATGTCGAAGTCCTTGGGGGTTCGCGCCAGCAGCAGGTCCCGGACACACCCCCCTACGAGATAGGCGATAAAGCCGGCAGAATGGAGCCTGTAGAGCGTGCGCAGGGCATTCGGGCTCACCTGTTTTCGTGATATCCGGTGCTCCTTCCGGGGGATGATGCGTGGCTCCACGCTCTTCACCATACCACACCGGGCGGAAAAAGCAAAATGTCGGGAGATCGGCGGGGGGCGGATCGGGCAGGGTCTTCGATTTTGCCTTGACCCTACCCGATCACTATCCCGGGGGGTTGCGATGTTCGCGTTAAAGCCGGATAAGCCTTCCCTTCGGACCTTGAGCTACAGGGACTTTTGGAGAAAGAAAAGGCATTACTCTTCTCCCTTAGCCTAAGGCGCGAAGCTGTCCTACCCTTTCATTCCGGTAGGGCGCATGTATGACTGCAAGAGTTCGGATCCGGCCGCTCTCGGCCTTCTTAGTAAGACGCGGGACAGTCGAGAAGAGAATTCCCCCTCCCACCAGGTGGAGAGTGACCCCGAGAAGGGCCGAAGAGAAGGCTGTCACGCCATCGGCCATCCAGAGGGAGATGCATAGGCGCCAAAGGAAGAGAGCGCCGAAGAACAGCATGGCAATCCCTACTACCGCGTGTACCCCGATCACAAGCCAACACCGCACAGATTTCATGGCATTCTCCTATAGTCCTTGCCCTTTTTCCCTGTGCCCGCCCATATCCCTGGTAATAGGCCCAAGAGAAGCAATAAGAGTGCCACGGCCTTTGGAGCCCATAAAACGGTTGTAGATGCTGGCAGTGTTCCGCAAAGACCGGGGAACGTACTCTCGCAAACTGGGCGGTTTTAACCCTAGACAACGGAGAGGAGAAACCGCGAAAGGGAACAAAGTACCTGAATGGCGGGGCAATCCGATAGGTGGGACGTTTCTGGTGGCCATACCGGTTTTGACCCTTCACCCCGCAAGCTAAGATAGAAGGCGGCCTTAGGGAGACAGAATGAAAGCGGATAGGGCCTCAGCCAGCAATTCCGGAGCCGTGTTCATAGCGAGGTGGTGCTGGCCGGCCAGTATCTCGGTCTTGCTGTTGCGCAGGGCCGATTCCAGAAGGCGAATGGCTGTCCCGAAAAAGACCGGGCTCTCGCCCCCAAGGAGAAGGAGGGTCGGGGTGGAGGCTTCCCTGAACCGGCCCGGCTCAAAGGAATATCGCCCGAGGGCTATGATTTCCCTCGGGATGGTGTGGGCTGCGGCCTTCCTGGCGGGCCACGCGGCCATTGACTTCGAAAGCTCTATGTCGGCAAGAGAGGTGCCCACCAGCTCAGCCATGAACATGGTGAGGACAGCCTCATTGTTGCCGTTGGCGAGAAAAAGCTCCATCCGCTCCATGAGCGTGTGGTCCGCGCCGCGGAAGTCGCGGGTCGGGATCGGGGGCTCGTAGAGGACCAGCCGATCGGTGCGGGTAGTGAGGAGGGAGGCCTCCAGGGCGCAGACAGCGCCGTAGGAATGACCGAACAGATTGACCCTTTCGCCGATTGCATCGACAAGAGCGGCCACGTCCTCAGCCTCCCGTTCCATCGCGTAAGGGCCCGCGCTGTCTCCGCTCTCGCCACGACCGCGCCGGTCGATAGCGTAGACGGTGAATTTTCTCTCCAGAAGCGGAAGGATCTGGGCCCAGGTCTGGAAGGTACCGCTCGTGCCGTAGACAAGGACGAGGGGCGCCCCAATGCCGGAGCGTTGATAAGCGATCGGCGTGCCGTCCCGAGATACGATCTTTTCCATAGTGCTTCTCCTTATATGCTTCTTAAGCCGCTTCACCTATGAGAGAGCTACGTTGAACCACTGGGCAAGTGAGAGGGGCCAAGAAGGCAGCTTATTGAGATGCCTTCGCCGCTGCCGCGCGCGATCGTGGTCCGAAGACCGGGAGCCTGCCTCACGTGGTCGAGAAACCTCTTGATGCCGTGATTGTAGGACCAGAGCACATTGTGCGCGGTGAAGCAGCCTGATGGTCGTATCTTTTTCCCCAGGTCCATGAAGTAGTCGAGATACCAGTCCTTGTCAGCGTCGCAGAAAACAAAATCGAAGGGCCCTTCAAGGAGGGGAACAAGAACGTGAGCGTCGGCCAGAAGGGCGTCGATATAGGGCGCGAGACCTACGTTTTCGAAATTGGCGCGGGCTTTCTCGTGGCGCCTCTTGTCGATCTCGATGGTCGTCACCTTTCCGCCCGTCTTTGAAGCTGCCCAGGCGAGCCAGATAGTCGAAAAGCCGGTGGACGTGCCTATCTCGAGGATCCTTTTAAAGCCGCCCCTAAGCACGAGGTCGTAGAGTATCTTCCCGTCCTCGCGAGGCACGTTCCAATCGAACCACGAGTCACGGGCAAGAAAGCGCGAAACGCGCTGATCTAGATCCGCATTTTCCGCCGGTGAAGCCGTATGGATGGGCCGGCCGCTGGTGCCTGCGGAGCTTTTTCCTGAGCGACCCATTGGAAAGCTCTACCTCCATTCCCCGGGGGGATCCGCCTCCGGGAAAACTCTTTGGCATGGTAATGCCCCATCCTGCCTCTGTCAAGGAGCGAGACTCGCGAGATAGGGGAGAATCGGCGCATCGGTTCTTCTGGCCTTGTCTTCCCGCGATGCTGCATATTATGATGGAGACAGGAGCAAATGTGAAGAGAAAAGCATTCAGAGCGGCTTATCTGGCCGCGTACGAGGAGGGGCTCTTCCCTCAGCGCGTCGCAGCCGCCCACGATCTACTCCGTGCATGCACTCTCTGCCCGAGGCAATGCAGCGTGGACCGGACAGAGGGAGATGCCGGATTCTGCCGCGCAGGCAGCCTTCCGGAAATCTCATCGTACGGGCCTCACTTCGGGGAGGAGAGACCCCTCGTGGGGACTCACGGATCAGGCACCATCTTCATGACCTACTGCAATCTTGGGTGCATCTTCTGCCAGAACTACGAGATCAGCCGTCTGGGGATGGGGGAGAAGATCAGCTTCGACGAGTTTGCCTCAGTCATGGTCGAGCTGCAGGCAAGGGGCTGCCACAACATCAATTTCGTGAGCCCGTCCCATTTTGTCCCGCAGATCCTTCAAGCTCTCCCCAGGGCGATCGCGAGGGGCCTTTCGATCCCTCTCGTCTTCAACACGGGCGGCTACGACTCAACGGAGACGTTGAGGCTCCTCGACGGGGTCTTCGACATCTACATGCCTGATTTCAAGTATACGAGAGGAGATGTCGCCCAGCGATATTCCCAGGCTCCCGATTACCCGGAGGTGGTTACGAAGGCTCTGAAAGAGATGCACCGGCAGGTAGGGGATCTCGAAATGGATGAGGACGGGATCGCCCTCAGGGGGCTCCTCGTGCGCCACCTGGTCCTGCCTGAGGGGCTTGCGGGTACCAGAGAGGCCATGCATTTCTTGTCCACGGAGATATCGAAGAAGACTTACGTGAACATTATGGCCCAGTACCATCCCTGCGGGGACATAATCCCGGCCGGCTCTCCCCTCGCACGGAGGATCACGCGAAAGGAGTTCATGGAGGCGCTGGAGATAGCCCATGAAGAGGGATTGTACCGGATCGACAGAGAATCCTTTTGACAAAAAGGGGAAAGGAGGATCGAGGATCCCATTCTTCCGGCTCTTGTGCCAACTGGTCCATTGGCCTGCTCGCTACCGGTCAGGGCGAGCATCCGTTTTGGACAATGCCTGGGAGCTCGCCGGCTCCTTCGTCTGCACGCCTTGGTCCTGCGCGAATACGATGTTCTTCGGGCCGTGCATGGAGAAAGGCAGCAAGACGAGAACCGGAACCATAAGCAGGGTGATAGCAAAAGGCTTGCAGGGTCTCATAGATAGTACCTCCTTCGTGAGGACTGGCATATCATCGAGGAAATGGCCTTCTCCATCTTGGAGCACCTTACTCTCGCGTAACGTATACCCTTCTCGAGGGAACTCATGCTCAGTGACGCCGCACCAGGTGCCCGATCAGGCTGATGACAAAGAGCACCAAAAAGATGAAGAAAAGAATCTTGGCCACGCCTACTGCCGCAGCAGCAATGCCCACAAAGCCGAAGAACCCCGCGATGATCGCTACGATGAAGAAGATCACGGCCCAGTACAACATAGTCTCCTCCTCTTAGGTCCACTAGAAGCGATAACCCGCTCCCACGAGGAATATGTCGGAGTCGCGGTCGTTGCCCGTGGTCACCCGCTGCCACGTGCCGCGCACAAGCCAGTGTTCGGTGAACCGGATGCTGCCGGATATCCCGGCGAGCCAGTCCAGCTTCGTCACGTTGTCCTCCCCGTGATAAT
>CAYZAF010000311.1:0-6843 GCA_964476435.1 uncultured Syntrophaceae bacterium | reverse complement strand
TCTCCCTATTTCTCCGACCTTGACGAAGCGCGCCCTCTCCCCCACGTCCGGGTCCTCGTAAATGGACAGGACATAGCCTTTCTCCACGGCACGGCAACCCGGCTTCAGGAAGGGGACGAGGTGCTCATGCTGCCCCTTCTGGGAGGGGGGTAGAGGCTATCGATTACGCTTGTGCGAGGAGGTCTTACCATGTATGAGGGAGGATATGCAGGAAAGGTTCTGAGAATAGATCTTTCCACTCTCACTGCCCGGGAAGAGCCCCTGTCCGGCGATGTGGCGAGGGACTTTATCGGCGGTGCGGGATTCGGCATCAAGTATCTCTTTGACGAGGTCGCTCCCCGCGTCGATCCTCTGGGCCCTGCGAACAAGATCGTTTTCGCCCTCGGACCTTTCACGGGAACGGCCGTGCCATGCGCGAGCAGAATGGCAGTGGCGGCAAAGTCGCCCCTCACAGGCGCAGTAGGCCTTGCCCTCACCGGAGGCCATTTCCCGACGGAACTGAAGCTCGCAGGCTTCGACGCGCTCATCGTCGAGGGGAGGGCTGAAAAGCCTACCTATGTTTGGATCAAGAACAACCAGGTACGTTTTCGCGATGCCAGCGGCCTTTGGGGGATGAAGACGACGGACTGCCAGCAGGTCATCAAGGATGAGCTGAAGGATCAGAACATCAGGATTGCCTGCATCGGTCCGGCGGGAGAGAACCTGAGCAGGCTTGCCTGCATCATCAACGAGATGAGGGCCTCCGGACGCAAGGGGCTCGGTGCGGTCATGGGATCGAAGAATCTCAAGGCCATCGCGGTTCGAGGCACCGGCACTGTCTCGGTGGCCTCTCCTGGGGATCTCAAGTCGGCAAAGGGGGAGATGGCGAGGGCCATGAAAGAGAGCCCTGTCCTCTATCCTGCATTCTCCCACACCGGCACTCCGTCCAATGTGGACAACACCTGTGCCCTGGGCATATTCCCCGCGAAGAACTGGACGGCCACGGGCGAATTCTCCCCGGTGGAACAGATTGGGGTAGAGGCCTTAAAAGCCCGCAATGTGGGAAGGGAGTTCTGTTCCGGTTGCCCGGTAGGATGCAGCCAGCTGAACCTTGCCCGTCGCGATCCCTATTCCGGCATGCTCGCGGAGGGTCCGGAATTCGAAACCATGTACTCCTTCGGTGGAGAGACCGGCGTTGACAACGTGGACGCGATCATCGCCGCAGACCGCCTGTCGGATGAATTAGGCCTCGACACCATATCGGCGGGGGTGGCCATCGGCTTTGCCATGGAGCTCTACGAGAAAGGGATCATAGGGCTGGAAGAGACGAGAGGCCTCGATCTAAGGTTCGGGAACCACGAGTCTTTGGGTACTCTCCTCCGTTGGATGGCCTATCGAAACGGCGTCGGGGACCTCCTTGCCGACGGCGTCAGAATGGCCGCCAAGAGGATAGGGAGGGGATCGGAGAGGTACGCGATGCACGTGAAAGGCCTGGAGCTCCCCGCATACGACGTGAGGGGCGCTAAGGCCCACGGCCTCAACTATGCCACATCATACACGGGGGCCGACCACAACAGGGGGTACGCCTTTCAGGAGATATTCGGGATTCCCATCCCCTATGCCGTGGACAGGTTCGCGACCGTGGGCAAAGGCAAGCTGACCAAATGGAACCAGGATGTACGGACCGCCACCGCCGACTGTCCCACCATGTGCGTCTTCATTCTGGATATGGCGGTGCCTCACATAGCCAGGGAGAACACGGCGGCTTTGATGCGCGCAGTAACAGGGATGATGTACGCAGCACCCGATATAGAAAAGGTGGGTGAGAGGATCAATAACCTCGCCCGGGCCTTCAACGTCCGTGAGGGGTTTACGAGGGCCGATGACGGGCTGCCCGAACGGTTGATGACTGAGCCTTTGCGGCACGGGGCCTCGATTGGCCACCTGATCAGCAGGGATGATCTTTCGCAGATGCTGGATGAATACTACGCGGCACGGGGCTGGGACCTCGCCACCGGGGTCCCGACGAAGGCCAAGCTCGAAGAGCTTGGCCTTGCGTACGTGACGGATCAACTGCCAACAGAGTGATGCTACTGCTTTAGTATTCCCTCACTTGTAGGGTATGGGGAAGAGAAACTTACCGGTCGTCGGCAGCGTCTTGTGCTTGGAGAAGACTACCGGGCATTCCCAGACCCACGGTTTGTTGGTTTTCTGCCACTGGCCGAAGACGACCGGTATCCTGGCGAAGTGGGTCTTCTCGTCGAACTTGACCCTGTCGCACATGGTCATCATGTCCGTCTCTCCTATTGCCTTGGAGACCTGGTCGGCATTCAGGGTGCCGGCTCTCTGGATCGAATCGACGAGGACCTGGGCGACCTGGTACCCGAGCACCATGGCTACATTGAATGGTCTCTTCTTCGCCTTCTGCCACCTCTCGAGGAGGCTCGCCGGGGTAGTATTGCCTATGGCTTTGAAAGTCTTGGTCCCCTGGCTCCAGAAAGTTTCCGTGCCTACGCCGTTGGCGAGGTCGTCTCCCCAGGCAACCACGTCCGTGTAATAGAGCGCCGCCCTTCCTGCAGAGATGATCTTGGGTTCGAATCCCATGGCCCTGGCCTGTTTCAGCATGGCCCCGAAGACGGGTGCAGGGGCGTTGCCCCAGAGTATCTCGACGCCGGCCTGCTTCCACTGCTGAATCATTGTGCTGAAATCGGTGGTGTCCATCGGGAAAAGACCCAGCTTCTTGTCTACCCCGACGACGTCATACCCCCATTCCTTCATGGCCTGCGGGAAAATCATATACCAGGCTGCTCCGTCGGGTTCGTCGGTGGCGAAGACCCCGACCTTCTTGTTGGTCTGGTCCCCGTATTTGTCCAGTTCTTCCTTCCAGCTGTCGAGTATCGTGTAGCCGGGAGGACCGGGGGTCGCTATGGCGAAACCAAGGGCCCACGTATAGTCAAAAGGCGGGGAGGCATCTTGCCGCATCTGGAGCCAGGGCTCCATGACCGCGACGTCGGCGAGATGCGGAATCTTATGCTTCGCTGCCACCCTCGCTACCGGGGCGTGCACTGGCGGCGGCTCATTGTGGCACACAAGGAACTGCACCTTCTCCTGCGTGACCAGGCTCTCGGCCAAAAGGCCGGTCTTTGCCGGGTCGCTCTCGCTGTCGACGACGAACAGTTTCACGGGTATTTTCTGCCCGTATTCCTTGACGAAGATCCCCCCCTGTTTGTTGATGTCATCGAAGGCAGCCTGCAGCCCGAAGACACCGCCGTCAGCCATGCCGGCAAACATCCCTGTCACCGAAGCCACGCAGCCGACACGGATCTCTTTCGGTGCTTTCGGCGCGGAATAGACCAGTCCGCTCAACAGTAGGGCAGTCGCTATCCCAGTCAGAAGCAGCAAAAAAAACAGGCGTTTCTTTTTCATCGGATCGTTACCCCCCTTTGTTTTTGAGGCTCTTGCGCACCCCTTTTAGCCGTATGCTTCCCTCTCCCCTCGCCTCTCACACCCCGCACCACCTCCCCTTCCTCATGTGAATATGCCCTTCCCAAGGCCGGGCGCCTTTCCCTTGGCTCATTGGAAATCCTCTATCCTATCCATCCTGTCTACGTTTTCTTCGTACACCTTTGGAAGAATGGCTGCCAGGTTCGCATATTCCTTGGGAGAATGGTACGCGAGTCCCTTCACCAGTTCAGGAGGCTGATCAGCCACTCTCACCGGCTTTTTATCTATCACGTGCCAGCCGAGCCAGAAGCGGCTTCTCAGCTCGACCCCTCCCGGGATTTCACGGACCACGTGCGTGAAGGTTGCCATGGGGGTCCTCGTATCAACGGCGCCCAGGTTCGCGCTGACCGCGGTGAGGACATTGGGAGCCCTGAACCTAGCCATGTCGTATCCGTAGTCTTCAGGGGACATGAATGAGATATAGAGAACGACCGGTCCCAATCCGATGTCTTCGTCGACGATGTCCGTGGTGCCCCAGTTTCTTTCCCTCAAGTTGAGTCTGCTGTCCAGCCGGCGTCCCAGGTCCTCCTTCGGGACGTGGATAGCGTAGTGATCGTCGGGATCCCATATCTTGTATCGGAGCGATTCCAGGCCGTGCCAGTAAAACCACCAGTTGATCATCTCTGACGTGACCCCGGGCATCTTCGTGGCCATGGCCACGAAGCCGCTGCCGTCGGCCATCATGCAGTAGCCCATTTCCGTTGGCAGACTGCCGAGATTGAGCATGTCATTGCGCTGATGGATGGGAAGGGCAAGGCCCGGGTCTATGGGCCCGCGAGCCAGGGCATCCATGGTCGTTCTTGGGGGAGGGACCATGGGCTGATAGAAATACTTCGCGTAAGGCTTTGCTTTTTCGGCGTCTGTCAATTCCTTTTTCATGCACCCCCCCCTTAGGAGACCGCGCGTCTTCTCGCGCAGCCTCCTTCCATGAAATATGCTCTACGCAGCGAACGCCCTTAAGAAGGGCTTATTTTACTCTCTGGAAGGAAAGACACTACATTCTCATATGAATCCAACAATGAGTCAAGCTGATTTTTCCCGCCATCACAGGCGCGTGAGGCATTCGCTTCGCATGTTTCTTGTTGATTACGCCTCCTTGGGATGCGCCATCTCTCTCTTTCAGCGGGGCGTCTCCATGTGTCTCGCCAGAGGAGAGCCCAGCTACCTGGATCGGTTGCGGTTTTGGGCAATACCTTGCGAAGCCTTTCGCTAGGGTGGTATCCTCTTTCGTGGGCGGCCTCTCCTGATTGGTCGCCCCCTGTTGTTAGCAATCCGGCAGGTCGAAGGGCATTGCCAAAGGGTCGCGCAGGGAGCCTTGAACGTTCCGCTGACCCGAAGCGTCTCTTCAAATAAGGAGGCCTATCATCAAAAGTCTGTCTCTCGGGCTGAACGAGGCGTTGCGTTTGACTCTGGAGGTCGTGAAGCCGCTCCCTGCCGAGCAGGTTGCCCTGGTTGACAGCGTAGGCCGCACTGCTGCCTCAGAGCTCTTTGCCCTGGTGGATTCCCCTTCTACGGACGCCTCCCTCAAGGACGGCTACGCCGTGATAGCTCGCGAGGTGGCCCATGTAACTGCCCAAAACCCCGTGCGCCTGCGGCTTTTGGGTGCTATGGCCGCAGGGGCCGAAAGAAAAGATATTCTCATCAAGCCCGGGACAACGGTGAGGGTATTGACAGGGGCCTGCATCCCCTCAGGCGCTGACGCCGTGGTCCCCGAGGAAGGTGTGCGACGGGAAGAGGGAGATGTGATGATAGAGACCTCAGCCGAACCCGGCGCGAACATTCTGCCGCGCGGCACGGATGTGTCATTCCGGACATGCATCCTCAGGTCGGGCAGACACATATCGCCCGGCATGGCAGGCCTTCTTGCCGCGGCAGGCCACAGCAAGATCCCCGTGTTTAGGAATCCTGTCGTAGGGATTATCGGAACCGGTGACGAAATTGTCCAGCCGGGTGAGCCCCTCACGGAGGGCAAGCTCTACGCAAGCAATATCATGACCCTGGCAGGATGGTGCAATAGATATAGAATGAAGAGCCTCATGACCATTGTGAGGGACGATCACGATGCAATTTTCAGGGCATTAGAGAGACTGTCCGGTGAAACGGATGCCGTGATAACAAGCGGAGGGGCGTGGACTGGGGACCGCGACATGTTGGCCAGGGTCCTCGCGGGGCTTGGATGGAAGGAGGTCTTTCATCGGATTCGCATAGGGCCCGGCAAGGCAGTCGGCTTCGGCACGCTGGACGAGAAACCCGTATTCATCCTACCCGGCGGGCCGCCTTCCAACCTGATGGGCTTCCTTCAGATCGCTTTGCCCGGCCTCCTCGCCCTTTCCGGTCATGAGAGCCCAGGCCTGCCCAGGATCAATGCCAGGCTTGCCTCTCAGCTTAAGGGGCGCGACCAAGACTGGACCGATTTTTTCTTCGGCACCCTTGAGCTTGATGACGGAATGCCGACCTTTCATCCGTTGATAGATCCGAGCCGCTTGAGATCCATTGCCGAGGCCACGGCAGTCGCTTCGATACCCGAAGGACAGGATTGTCTTTTGGAGGGATCAATAATTCCGGTGCAACTTTTGGAATAGGAGACCCTATGGGCTTGGTCCAGCCCCGCTCGGTGCGCGCCTCCTTTTTGTGACACGTTTGTTGTATCGCCCCCCTTTTTCGATAATCGCCTTCCTTGAGCGTTTCAGGGATGAGTGAGGAAAATATGGCTTCTTTCGTCCTCGGGCAGCGTGCGTTGAGGGCCTTAAGACGGTCAAGTCTTTTCTACCCTTGAATTTATGCCATGCTTGACATAACATGTTGTCAGATACATCCCAAGAAAAGGCTCTCCGCAGAACTACGGCAAGGCCGAGGCGCAGATGAATAGTGGCGAGCAGATAGGTTTGAGCATCCCCGAGGAAGTCGAGCGGCTTATGGAGGAGCGGGGGATCCTCAGGGAGGACGTGCAAAAGGCCATCGAGCACGCCGAGACCACCGGGGAGAAGTTCATCGACCCTTCCACCGGCCGGTCTCTCGCGTCCCACAGGCCCGATAGGGTCACGTATTGGGTGGAGTATAGTCGGGCCAATGGAGACTACCTAATTCACCGCGCCTATTCCCACAGGATGGAAATGAAGAGATGAGCGAAATGGGGCGGGCAATGACGGAAGAGGCGAGGCCCGGCCGCCGCGGAGGATGGGTCTGCAACCGCTGCAAGGTTGCCGTAGAGATTCGAACGGTGAGACTTCAGTATTTGAGGACCATCTTCGCCCTAGACCTTCCCGCATGTCCCCAGTGTGGGATGATACTGATAGACGAAGAGCTGGCCGTGGGGAAGATGGCCGAGGCAGAGCAGGCTCTTGAAGACAAGTAGCCTTT
>CAYZAF010000310.1:0-2830 GCA_964476435.1 uncultured Syntrophaceae bacterium | reverse complement strand
TGATGACGAAGCTAAGGAGGGCGGCAATAGATAAGGGCAGCGAGGTTCATGATGAAGACTGTGGCAGCGTGCGCGGATTTCGCGGTGGTGATGAGCTAAGGAGAGAGAAAAAAGGAGGTGAATTGGCACGGCAAGGTATTGAGAGCACCCTTCAGTGGGTACCGGCATATGAGCCTACTTCGTTCGCAAATCTATCAAGAGAAAAGGGGGTACAAGATGTCAAGAAAGAATGGTGCGTTTCTCGTATGGATAGGCCTCCTCTGTCTTTTTGCGGCAGTCCTTGTAGTGCCTTGCAATGGGGCCGCAGCCGCGGAGAAGAAAGAGATTCTTATCGGGGCGGTGAACTCGCTTACCGGAGAGAACGTTCTGACAGCCGCCGAATGCAAGTGGGCGTACGAACAGGCGATCGCCGACGTCAACAAGAAAGGGGGTATCTTTCTCAAGGAGTTTAACAAGAAGCTGCCCGTCAAGCTCATCTTCGCCGACGACAAATCTACGGCCGACGGCGGGGCGGCTGCCATGGAGCGGCTCATCAAGGTCAACCACATAGACCTGGCGCTCTCCAGCAACATTACGCCGATCAATCAAGCGGCGGGCACGGTTGCTGAGAAGTACAAGATGTATTACTCCATTGCCACGAGCTGGCTCGATTTCATCGAGAAAGAGAATTTCAAGTACGTATCCGATGTCTTCACCGATACGGGCCGCGCAGCAATAGCCCCCTTCGAAGTCTGGAAAAAACTGCCCGAGGCGCAGCGGCCCAAAGCCCCGGCCCTCCTCGTCGAGGATAGCCCGGACGGGCAGGGCTTCGGCGGCGGAGTCAGGGCGACTGCGAAGGCAGCGGGGGTCACGTTTGCAGTCGATGAGCCCTTCAACGTCGGCGCCAATGATTTTTCGGCCCAGATATTGAAATACAAAGCGGCGAAGGTGGATGCGCTGCTGACCCTTATGTCTCCCGAGCAGGCCGTCCTTCTTATCAGGCAGTTCAAAGAGCAGGGTTACAGAGTACCCTACCTCCACGGATGGAAAGGGTTCTGGCCCAGGGAGTTCGAAAAAACCCTCGGCAAGGACGCGGACTATATCATTCACGACGGTTTTTGGAACTCCGGGAATGGCGCGCCGGGGTCGGCTGACCTGCAGAAGCGGTTCGTCGCGAAGTTCAAGAACGACTCGGTAAGCGTTGGCCTTTCCTATGCGAATGCTCAGATGCTCTGCATGGCCATCGAGAGGGCTGGCTCCCTGCAGCCGGAAAAGGTGAGGGACGCGGTCTTTGGGAAGGAGTTCAAGGGGACCGTCATTGGCGATGTGAAATACAACGAGAAGGGGCTGGCCTTTTCGCCGCTCCTGGCCCTGCAGTGGTACCATGGCAATAGGATGCAGCTTTTCCCGGCTACCTCCTGGACCTACAAGCCGGCGCCTGCAACCTGGTAAGAGAGGAGAAGGAAGCTAAAAGTCGCGCGTTCGTAGCTTAAGCAGTCTGTTGCCCCTCGACCCTGTCTGGCGCCAGACAGGGTCGAGGGGCAGGCTTTACTTCGGGAGGAGGTCCAATGACTGACAAAACCAAGTTGAAGAGCACCGCATCGTTCTGCGGCATGGAGAATACCGATATCCGCAACATCCTCAAAGGGATGGGGTATTCCGATGACGATCTGACGGCCTCGCGCCCCATCATCGGCATCGCGAACTCGTGGAACACCCTCACCCCGGGGCATTCCAATTTCAACCAGATAAGCGAGCAGGTAAAGAAGGGCATCCATCGCGCCGGGGGCACCGCCTTCGAGTTCGGCACGATCGGACTCTGCGACGGCGTCGTGAAGAACAACTTCAACTATGTCCTTCCCTCCAGGGAGGTCATATGCGATTCCGTCGAGACCATGGCCGGGGCGAACCCCCTTGACGGCCTCATTCTCCTCGCTTCATGCGACAAGATCGTGCCAGGCATGCTCATGGCTGCGGCGAGGCTCGACGTGCCCGCCATTCTCGTGAACAGCGGTCCCATGCTGGGAGGAATAGCCTTCGGTGACCGCAAGTCGGACGCCACCACTGCCTCCGAGGCCTTCGGAATGTACAAGACCGGAAAGATATCGATGGAGGAATTCCAGAACATCGAAGACCTGTCCTGCCCCACGTGCGGCTCGTGCTCCTTCATGGGAACGGCCAACACCATGGGCTGCCTTGCCGAGGCCATGGGAATGAGCCTCACCGACGCAGCCGCTGTGCCCGCTGTCTATGCGGACAGGCTGAGGTTGGCCGAGCAATCGGGAGAGGCCATATGCAACCTTGTGAGGCGGGGGATCACGACCAGGCAGATCATGACGCGGGAATGTCTGGAGAACGCGGTCAAGGTGTGCCTCGCCATCGGGGGTTCGACGAACGCCGTTCTCCACCTCGCCGCCTTCGCCCACGAAGCGGAGATAGACATGAACATCCTCGACACCTTCGAGAGGTTCAGCAAGGAGACGCCGACCATTGCCAAAGTCTATCCTGCGAGCAAGTACGACATGGAGGATTTCTGGAAGGCCGGCGGCATCCCCCGGGTCATGGACAGGCTCCAATCGATCCTTCACATGGGAGTGATGACCTGCACCGGGAGGACCATGAAGGAAAACATCGATGCCTTCACGTACCGGTTCCCCGCGAGTAGCGAGGTGATAAGAACGATGGAGGAGCCCTTTGCCGCGTCAGGAGGCCTCGCCGTCATCAGGGGAAATCTCGCGCCGAAAACGGGCATCAGCAAACCGACCGCCATTGACCCGAGCGTGAGGCAGTTTACCGGGATTGCCATGGTCTTCGACTCCGAAGAAGAGGCTAATAAGGCCATCATCGATGG
>CAYZAF010000309.1:0-4663 GCA_964476435.1 uncultured Syntrophaceae bacterium | reverse complement strand
AAAGGGATATCTGACCGGGCTGGAGCGTGCTTCCGACACCGTCAAACGAGCCGGCGCGGCACAATTGGGGAACAGCAGCCACCGCGAGAACCACCAAACCAACCAAAAGCGCGTATCTCATAGCTTTCCTCCTTGGATATTGTATTTGCCTTAGCAAGAAATACCCAACAATGAGGCCTATGTTGTTGATGATTTGTCCAAAGACCGAGCAGTTAGGCCGTGATTTCGGCGGACAGGACGGATTAATCGGAAAGCATCTCGCGGGCATCAGCTCTTGCACTCGGCTCCCCGTGGAGAAGCGTGCAAATAACCCCTTTTACCCCGCCCTGATCCGTGTATTATTTATTATTACCACTTCAAGGAGTTCTTCGCAACAAGAAAATGCAAGAAAATGAAGCTTTTTCAAGGCAAAAGAGATGTCCTCTTCTTCGCAAAGTGCGAATGTCCGGTATGCACCTCATTGTCCGTGTATGCTCTCCCGTGGTTTCGTCTGGCCATCCTGTCCCACGGCCGAGCCTCCGGTCTACTGGCCCTCAGCACCTATGCTCAGAGCCTTTGTAACGACTGCCCTTAAGTCTCGCGAAGGGCCTATGACCGGGAGCGCTCCGCAAGCCCCGCCCTGTGGGCGGGGTCGAGGAGCGCCATGAATTGGGCTTTATTCCTTTCCGGGAAGCCCCGCCCTGTGGGCGGGGAGCTTCACTGTGGATGAGAAGTGGAAGAGCGGCTTTGCGACTCACCCCGGACTCATCATCGGGATTAGCAGCGCATTTTCGACAGCTTTGCTGCCGTCACAGGGTAGGCTGGGAAAGGATCAGGCAGCGATAGGGGTCGGATGGATAATCTCCAGCCTCGGCCTGACCTTCTTTTCCTGGGTGTGATCAAAAGCTGCACTTGTCTGAACCCAGGCAGATAAGGGGGCGAACACGGATGAAGCGCATCTCGGGCACCGGGGGTTGCAGGGAGACCCTCCGATGATGAACACTTCATCACAGTCGATGCACAGGAACGCGTCTTTAAGATTCATGATTCCCCCCGCGCCAAGGAAGCCGTTCGCGCAAATAGGCCTCGCTATGGAGCATTCAGACCTTCTTTCTCACAGTATAATCGCAAACTCGCCGGTGTCAATGAGAGGAGCCGGCCATATGGGAGGGGGTCATTTTTTTGCCACGACGAACGCGGAAGGATAATCCTTCACCACTTTTGACTCTGCTTTGTCCGCATCGGACATGGACTTGTAGGGTCCTACCTCGACCCGCCAGAGGATTTCGCCGTCTCTATCCGTCCTGACAACCTTGAGGGTGGACGGCTTGTATTTAAGCGATTTCATGTCCTCGAGCAACGAAACGGCGTCCGTCTCTGCCTCGAAGGAGCCTACATGAACACAAAACTCGCCCGCCAGATCCCTTTCGCGCTGCCCCTCCACTGGTCCGAAGGTGCGTATACGGATCCTCGCCAGTCCTTTATCCACCATGGCCAGCATCTTGGCAGCAGCATAGGACAGATCGAGGACCCTTCCTTTCACGAAGGGCCCCCTGTCATTCACGGTAAGGGTGAGGCTCTTTCCGTTCTCGAGGTTGGTGACGTTAATCTTCGTGTGCATGGGAAGGAGCTTATGGGCTGCCGAGAGTTTGTACATGTCGAACACCTCTCCGCATGAGGTGTGGCGACCGTGAAAAGAGGGGCCATACCAGGATGCAACGCCTTTTTCCTGGTATCCGTGAGCGGTCAGGAGGGGATGGTAGGTCTTGCCGTTGACCTGATAAGGTTTGCCCGTTTTGTTCGCAATTCGGGATCGCGCCACAGGGGGCGCCTGTTCTGGTTTCGGCGGCTCGGGAGGAATAATCTCCGGTGGTTCGGACGGGCCCATCTCGACAGGATGCGGGGGCTCCACGGCTTGCGGCAGCGGTTCCTTTTGGTCTCCTCCGACAAGGGCGCACCCTGATAAGGAGATGATGAGGGAGAGGAGGGCGTAAAGGGCGGCTCGTCTGCAAAACTTTATGTGATCACCCATGGTCATAGTCCAGCCCAATCCAACCTGGAACAGCAGGCCAAGATCTTTTGTTCTTACCTTGGTGGGGAAGCAACTTGTATGCCATCGGGTCGACGAGGCGGATGGGATCGAGGAATCCTCTCAGATTCTCGAGGGAATCGGCTTCTTCCAGGCTTTGGGGGAAGCCTCTGGGAGAAGGGGAGCATGTGCGGTTTGGGGCAGTAGCTCAAGCCGGACATGGCAAAAGCGTCGGAGAAATGACATGGGCGCTTTCGTCACAAGATGCCAAGAACGGTCCATTGGCATCCCCTATTTCATCCGGCGGAGGACTTGGATTTTCAGCGCTGCCCTGGGGGCTTTTAGGGGGATCAGAGGGCCGGTTTCGTCGCCGGTCTTCAGGCAATTCCCAAGATGGACAGCAAAAAGAAGAGAATCACTCCCCTAGGATCTTCACGAGCACCCTTTTTCTTCTCCTTCCGTCAAACTCCCCGTAGAAGATTTGTTCCCAGGGGCCGAAGTCGAGTTTATGGTTCGTGACAGCCACGACCACCTCCCGGCCCATGACGGATCGTTTCAGATGGCCGTCGGCGTTATCCTCTCCCACGTTGTGCTGATATTGGGAGATCGGATCATGGGGGGCCAGTTTCTCCAGCCATACCTCAAAATCGTGGTGAAGACCTGATTCATCATCGTTAATGAAGACCGAGGCTGTTATGTGCATGGCGTTGCAGAGGAGCAGGCCTTCCCTTATGCCGCTCTCCCGTAAGCACTCTTCGACCTGAGGAGTGATGTTGATGAAGGCCCTCCTCGTCGAAGTGTTGAACCACAGCTCTTTCCGATAGCTCTTCATGGGCTTGATTGCGGCCCCACGAAGGATGCCACAGCCTCCATGTACTGGTCGAGGGCGCGCTCCATCAGGTCATTGTGCCCCGCGTTGGCAACAAAGAGAGACCTCTTCCGGGAATCTCCGGAAAGGGCGAACAGGGTCTTTCCCTCTTCCGGAGGGATCAATTCATCCCTCAGGCCGTGTATGATGAGGGTGGGGATGCGAATCTCCCTGATTTTGACATCGTTTCCGAAGCCGATAATCCTGTCAGGATCCTTGAAAAGAAGGCCTACGCCAAGCCTCATCAGCTGGTTCCGCTGGCCGGCGAAGCCGCTCTCCACGATGAGGCCCTTTATGCGCCCTTGGTAGTGGTAAGCTGTCTCGATGGCAGCGGCGCTCCCCAGGGATCTGCCCATGACGAAGAGACGGTCCTCGAAACCCTCGTCCAGGAGGAAGGAGACAAAGCCTTCGAAAAGGGGATGGCTGTCGGCGATGAGGGCGCCGCAGCTCGGGCTTCCGTTGCTCGCGCCATAGCCGCGATAGTCGACAACGAAGAGATTGATCTTCCGCTCCAGGTACGCAGGGGCCACATAATCATAGTCGGCGGCGATTTCTCCATTGCCGTGGAAATAGAGGAGCGAGGGTGAGTCTTTTGCGGCGGCATAGAACCGGCAACCGATGGAGACTTTCTCAGCCACTCTTATGAAAAGAGAGACGCCCCTTTCCGGCCTTGCCTCTCCGGGAAACTCGCGGCGGGGGAAAAAGAGCCGCTCCACGATTTCGGGCCGATCCATCTCCTCAGCTGCCTTGATACAGTCGTTCACGTCCACCGGTGTCCTCAATCCTCAAAGCCGTATAAACCTTCTTGTAAGAATGACCATGCAACTACGTAAGGAGATCGCCTAGGGGATCATTGAGGTGACTGCCCATACATCACGTCCGCGGGCAGGGCATCTTTTCCCGCATAGACAACCGCGGATTTTCCGCGGGCAAAGCCCACCAAAAACATCCCCAATTGCTTGGCGAGGTCTACTGCGAGGGATGTCGGAGCGCTGACAGCCGCGAGATCCGATATCCCTGCCCGCGCCGCCTTGGCCACCATCTCGAAGCTCACCCTACCGGAGAGGAAAAGGAATGAGTCCTCAAAAAGGGCCCCCCGCCTCAATGCCTCGCCGATTGCCTTGTCAAGGGCGTTGTGGCGCCCGATGTCCTCTTTGATGATGGCCGATCCCGCTACGATTTTCCCCTTTCTATCTGAGCCAGAACTGCGGCATGGGTCCCGCCAGTCCTCCGGAAATATTGCTGCTCCACATTCATGAACTCTCCCAACTCGAAGATCGCTCCCGGAGATAACCTGCCCTTCTGTTTTGTGAACGGCCGCAGGCTTGACAACACGGAGCGAATCGCCTCTCTGCCGCAAATGCCGCACGAGCTGAAGACTGTCCTGTGTCCGTCCAGGCGGGATAGAAGATCGCATCCGCCGCATGGTGTAACGCGAACCACATTTCCCGATTCCTCCCGGCAAAGAACAACCGCCCCTACGTCGCTCACCGAGCCGATCATCCCCTCGGTCAAGAGATAGCCGAGGGCGAGGGATATTTCGTCACCGGGGGTGCACATGAGCGTTGCCAATGATTTGCCCGCAACGGTTATCAGTAAGGGCTCCTCGACGATCAGCTCGCCCACGCCGGGTGCCATGCCGCTGCATTCGACCCTGTCGTACGAACAATCAATAGTTTCGACGCACGTTTTGCAGAAGTCCATGCCGGACAGGGCGGTTGCGGGCAAAGCTCCGGACAATGCTCACCCCCCTCGATGATTCTTGCGAGGCCCAATGTCGCTCTTCC
>CAYZAF010000308.1:0-4915 GCA_964476435.1 uncultured Syntrophaceae bacterium | reverse complement strand
TAAAGGGGAGGCCGGCCAGGGCCCGGCGCTATCAGGCCAGGAGAAGTCTGGGCAGGAGAAGTCTGGGCAGAAGGCGCGGGCTGGAGAGGGTCCGTTGTCTGCGGCCGGAGGAGGATGATCTCTATCCTCCTGTTGAGGGCCCTGCCCTCCTCGGTCTCGTTGGACGCAACAGGTCTGTATTCAGCATAGCCGGTGGCGGATATGCGCTCCGGCGGGAAATCGTACTTCTCGATGAGGTGCCTCACCACCTCGGTTGCCCTTCGCACGGAAAGCTCCCAGTTGGACTTGAATTCCGTTGTCCTTATGGGGACGTTGTCGGTGTGGCCCTCGATCCTGATCTGATTGTTACTCGCCTTTATGGTCGGAGCGATCTTCATCAATGCGCTCTTCGCCCTGTCCTTCAGCTCGGCCCGGCCTTCATCGAAGAAGGCCCTGTCCATGATGCGAATGACGATGCCCCTCTCGTCAGTCAGGACGGAGATCTTATGCTCGGGGTCGGCCGCCTCTGCCATGCCCTGGATCTCTTTTTCCAATTGCTTTGCTATCTCCTCGATCTCCGACTTCGGCTTCGGCGGGGGGATGATGACTTTGGATTCGGGGGCGGTGCCGGTTCTCAGAATGGCGGGACCGCCGGAGAAGATGGCCCTCAGGTATTCCGATACTTCCTGGTACTTTTGGGCGTCCTGCCTGGAGAATGTGTACATCATGATGAAGAAGGCCAAAAGGAGCGTTATGAGATCGGAGTAAGTAATGAGCCAGCGCTCCAGATTGTCATGTTCATCATCCTTCTTCTTTTTCATATCTCCTCTCCTGACCGCTGGTCGGGAAGCAGGAAGGAGAGGAGCTTCATCCTGATCACCCTCGGGTTGTCGCCCATGGCCAGGGAGACAACGCCTTCGCTTATTATTTCGAGGTAAACGGCCTCGTCCTGATGCTTCGCCTTGAGCTTATCGGAGATAGGCAGATAGACGAGATTGGCCAACGAGACTCCCCATAGGGTGGCTATGAATGCGCTCGCGATGGCCCCTGCCATGTTCCCGCTGTTCTCCATGCTTCCGAGGGCATGGATGAGGCCGAGAACTGTTCCGATTATCCCGAGGGTCGGAGAAAACCCGCCGAGCTTCTGAAAGAACGTCGATCCAACCTTGTGCCGCTCGTGCATATAGGCCATCTCTATCTCGAGAATCTCCCTGATCTTGGTCGTCTCGAACCCGTCTATGGCAAGCTGGATGGCCTTCCTGAGAAAGGAATCCTTGATCGACGAGAGCTCTTTTTCAAGACTCAGGAGGCCGTTCTTGCGCGATTTTTGAGAAAGGCCGTATATGAGCTCAATGAGTTGCTGGGAATCGAGCTTCTTTTCGAAGAGTATGACCCTGAAGAGTTTCGGGAGGTTGAGTAACTGGCTGAAAGACGTGGTAACGGTAGCTGCCCCGAAAGTGCCGATAATGACGAGCAGCATGGCGGGCCACTGGATGAGCGCAGCGAGGCGTCCACCCTCCATCATGAAGGAGGTAATCACGGCCCCAACCCCCAAGATCAGCCCAAGAACCGTCGTAAGGTCCATTGCCCCTGCCCAATCCTACGTCTTGCCGTGCCTGGCCCTCAGGGACTCCCTCTCCTTGGCAAAAATGTAGCTTACGAGCGCGTCCCTGTCTTTTTCGCTTATTCCAACAAAGCTTATTGCGGTTTCCCATTCATCTCCGCCTTCTGTCTCCGCTTTTGTGCAGCTCACAACCTTCCCCAAGACGACGATGCGCGAACCCTGGGAAACCGGCAGCCCTATTCTCAGTTCCAGGAAACAACCCTCATCAAGTCTCGTGTCGCACGCGTATTTCAGCCCGGAGCCGCTCACCACGACGTTCACATACCTCGTGAGGAAGAGGCCATCCCTCTTTGCGAGCAGGTCGAGTATCATGCTCAGCTTTCTATCCATCAGTTCCAGACGGGCATATACGTCGTCTCCCAAAGGGGATTTGTTTGGGTATCTCGGATCGATCTGGTCAAGGGATTCCGTAAGGAAGCCGGATTGATGCAGGTTTTCTCGGAGGGTCAGAGACTCTTCGTAGTCGAGCTGCCTGAATTCCACTATCAGGCGATCTTTGATCCTGAAGAACTCCCTTCTGTCACTTTGAGAAATATCGCTCACGCATCATCTCCAGGAAAGTCTCTGCGATGTCCGGATCAAGCTGCTTCCCCTTGCATCTTCCGATTTCCGCCATGGCCTCTTCCTTTGCTAGGCCTTTTCTATAAGGCCTGTCGTTCACCATGGCGTCGTAAGTGTCGCACACAGCGATCAACCTTGAGCAGTAAGGAATGGCCTCTCCGACCATCCCGTCCGGGTAGCCGCTTCCGTCGAAGCTCTCATGGTGGTGCCTCGTAATCTTGGCTTCGTCGGACAGTATATCGAACCTATTGATGATCTCCTCGCCGAAGACCGAGTGATTCTTCATAAGCGCGTATTCGTCATTCGTCAGCTTGGACGGCTTGAGGAGTATCGAATCGGGAATCCCTATCTTGCCCACGTCGTGGATAGGTGCGACTACTCTCACTTCGTCTTTTTGGTATTCCATTGCTCCCACGCGGTCTGAGAGGGCAAGACACATTTCGGCGACGCGCTTGCAATGATCTTCCGTGTACAGGTCGCGCCTGTTGATGGCGATGATCAATGAGGTAAGCGTGTGGAGCACGCCTTCGAACAGGCTTTCGTAAAGCATCCTGTTCTCGATCTGCATGGACGCCTTGTCAGCGATGAAATTGAGAAAGTACAGGTCATCTTCGGTGAATTTCCTCGTCCGGCTTCCATGGCTCTTTTTTCCCACCATGATAGCGCCCACGCACTCTCCCTTGATCACGAGGGACGAGTAGGCCTTGTCCTCCAGTTTGAAGTGTCTCTTGCCCAGGTTCATCTCCTGCACGAGTCCTGGTGTGAGGGGAATGCTCCGCTCCGCTCCGTTTCCATTGCGGTCAGCTTTAGTCTTGTAAAGCATGAGCCGCTCGTTCTCATGGTCGACGACGTAGAAGCCGGAAACATCGACGTTCAGCACCTCGTTTACGAGATTGACTGTTTTCTCGTAGATATCTTCGAAGATGTTGAGCGAGTTGAATTTGTTCGATATATGGTACATTTTCGTGACCTGGGCGATCTTCACCTGCAGCTGGCGGTTCAGCAATTCGATCTTTTTCTTGTCCTCGAGATCGCTCAGTATGCTGTTCCTCTCTACGAGGAGGTCTCTCTGTTTGCGCACCCTCATAATGGCGAGCATCAGCTTGTCGGTGGAAAAGGGTTTGATGAGGAAATCACTGGCACCCTTCTTCATCGCCTCGATGATCATGTCCGGGTCATTATATCCCGTTATCATGACTACGCCGATCGTGGGGTCGCGCATTCTGATCTCGTCAAGAAGGGTGATTCCGTCCATATCCGGCAGTTTTATATCGAGGATGGCGATTTCCATGGGCTCGTCCTCGAGCAGCTTTATGGCCTCCCTGCCCATTGACGCCTTGAACACATCGCAGTTGTACGGAAAGAGAAAATCCGAGAGAAGCTGAATGATCTCCGGGTTGTCATCGACGAGGAGGATCTTTGAACCTTCAATCATAGACTTAAGTCCCCTTGGAACAATCCCTTTCGTGCACCCGGGTGGCCCAAAAAACGAACGCCCTATCCCGATCCGGCGCTTTTAGGCCCTACGATTCCGGCTCGTTCTGCATGAAGTGGGCTATGTCTTCGTCGTCCAGCCACTTCCGGTATCTCGAAATCTCAAGATAAAAGCTCTTCAGTTTATCGAAGAGCTGCTTGTTGGCTTTCTTAAGCATGATCTTGTCCTGTGCATTCTTGATCACCACCTTCAGCTCCTCGATCCTGAAGGGCTTTACGATATAGTCGAATGCACCTGCTTTCACGGCTTCTATGGCGGTGTCGAGAGACGCATAACCAGTAATGATGATGAATTCCGTGGTGGTCTCCCCTTTGCTCATCTCCTTGATAAGCTCCAAGCCGGTCATTCCCGGCATGTTGAGGTCGGTGATCACGAGATCAAAAGGAGACGTGCCGTGCTTCGCCAGGGCCTCTTTCCCCTCCCCTGCCCCCTCGGCAGCGTATCCCTCTTCGCTCAGATATTCTTCCAGGATAACCCTGATCTCCCGGTTATCATCGACTATAAGTATCCGGAAGGACTCATTCTTTTTGGTCATGCTTCCTCAATCCTTCTGTTATTTTTTCACCGATCCTTTGAAAGACCATCCTTTTCATACCCTCTTTTTGAGATGAGGATCCTATCTTCGATTCTCCCCCCGGGGCAGGCATTCTCCCTGTCCGGCCTACCCTGCTGCTCATTTTCTCCATGCACGTCTCGATGACGCCCTTTGATCTGGTAGCCGGACAACGTCATGCCCGTCCTCTATAGTCAACTTATCGGCTTCCATGCTTCAAAACTTAAGAATGGGAGGTTTGAGCATTTGAGGCGCCTCAGCCCCCAAAAGCGTGCTGGATTGCGGCTGATAGCGCCTTTCGGAGCCTTACAGTCGGGTCGGGGAGAAGGATTGCAGAAAGCACGAATTCTAGGCAAAAAACGAGGAAAAACCTATCCCAGCTTATCTAGGAATACCGGCATCGGCGGAAACGGGAACTTCGGGGAATATTGGCGCACGGCAGCCCTCCGCCTCGAGAGACCATCCATATCTCTGAGCACGCGCTTCCTCTCTTCCTGAAGTCGGGCCAACACCTCCTGCTCTTTTTCAAGCCACACCTTGAGGGTAGCCTCTTCTACCTCGATGTCCTTGCCGACGATCTGGGCCAACAAGCCGCCTCTCGCCATGAGATAGGAGACGAACTGTTTCCGGTCGGTCTCCGAGAGCGCCCTTGAGGAGAGATCGATGATCTGGTCGACAATCTTCTGCTCTTCCATGGCTTCTT
>CAYZAF010000307.1:0-5834 GCA_964476435.1 uncultured Syntrophaceae bacterium | reverse complement strand
GACCCTCTCGGCGCCGGGGCGCCTTGAAAACCCGGAAAACCCTGTGTTATCCTTACCAAGGCGGGGCGTGGCGCAGCATGGTTAGCGCGCTTGCCTTGGGCGCAAGAGGTCGCTGGTTCAAATCCAGTCGCCCCGACCATTTCCGAGTGCGTCCCATGAACAAGACCGCTGGCCAGCTTATCACCATAGGCCTCTTCATACTCGTTTTTGGCTACCTTGCCTTCGAGGTGATCCGGCCCTTTTTCGGGGCAGTCGTCTGGGCGGTGGTCCTATCCATTGTATCCTTCCCCCTCTACGCGCGTCTTCTCAGATGGGTGAGGCACGAAAGCCTCGCCTCGGCCCTCAACCTGGCGATCGTTCTCGTCCTCATCCTCGGGCCCGTTTCCTATTTCATGTATCTCCTCGCAAGCGAGGCCGTCGCGGTGGCCCAACAGCTCCAGCAGCAGAACGTTGCCAATCGAGGACTGATAGCGGCGCCTGAGGCTGAGCGTTTCTTGAGACCGCTCATGTCTGCTCTCGGCTTGAATCAAGGCGAGCTTGCCTCTACGCTGGTCAAGTATGCAACGGAGGTGGCCCACAGGATAGCCAGCGAGATCCCCAGACACGCGATGGTAGTCGTGACGACCGTCCTCGACCTCTTCCTCATGTCCGTCGTTCTCTTCTTCCTCCCTGTGCACGGTCCGCGGCTCCTCGAGGCCGGGCTCGGGCAGATTCCCCTTGCAAAGAAGAACCGCGACAGGTTCAAGGAGCTGGTGAGGGATGTAGTCCTTTCCACGATTTATGGAGGCCTCTTTTGCGCCGTGGCCCACGGTGTCCTCGCCTTCGCCATCTTTGCTGCGGCATCCATTCCGTCGCCGGTCCTCCTCGGGCTGTCCGCGGCCTTCTCCTCTGCCCTTCCCGGCGTGGGCTCCTTCGTCGTCTGGTTCGGCGTGGCAATCTACCTCTTCTTCACGGGCCATGTGGCAAAAGCCATTGTGCTGGTGGTCATCGCAATCATCGCTACCCAGGGGATCGACCATTTTCTCAGACCATGGCTTTCGAGGGGGAGGGCGAGCATCCCCTTTGTGGTCGTGCTTTTCGGGATCATCGGCGGCTTCCAGTACTTCGGGTCTGCCGGGTTCGTCATAGGCCCTCTCGTGCTCGCCATTTTTGTGGCCCTCGTGCGCCTGTTCGCGTCCGTAAGAATGGAGGCGAAACAGGAACGGGAGTGAGAACGGCCCGCCTTCGTCATTCCCGTTGCTATCTCTTCTCTCTTATTGACATTTTTCATGGGACTAGCTAATATTACGGCATGTTGGAAGACATAGCGAGAAGGTATGGACTGCTGGCCTTCCTTTGTGCGCTATCCTTCGTCATCCTCTTCTCCGAGAACGGGATTCTCGATTACGTTAAGCTGAGGCAGCAGATCGACAGGGTCGAGCGGTCCATAAAGGTGCTGGAAGACGAGAACGCGGCCTTGTTGAGCCAGATACAGCGCGTGCAAAACGATGACCAATATCTGGAGGACATGGCGAGAGAAAAGTACGGCTTCATAAGAGAAGGCGAGAAGCTATACAGGGTTGAAAGATGAAGTACGAAGGTATGATCTACCGGCCTCCGAGCGAGGCTCATAGTCTCATTCTGCAGGTATCCATCGGCTGTTCCCACAACAAATGCGCCTTCTGCGGCTCCTTCAAGGAGAAGAAATTCAGGGTCAGGAGCCTTGAAGAGATCAGGCAGGACGTGGAAGAGGCCAAGGCGTACGAGCGCTACGTGAGGCGCGTCTTTTTAGCCGACGGCGATGCGCTCATCATTCCCCAAAAGCGGCTCGTACCCATCGTGGACCTCATTGGAAAGAGCTTCCCCAAGCTCGAGCGCATCGGTGTGTACGGCAACGCAAAATCCATCCTGAAGAAATCGGTGGATGATCTCAGGACATTGAAAGAGATGGGAGTGGGCATCATCTACCTTGGGGTGGAATCAGGGGATCAGGCTACCCTCGACAGGGTGTGCAAGGGCACTACCCTTGACAAGATGGCAGAGGCTGCCTCCCGGGTGAAAGAGGCAGGCATCGTCCTTTCCGTGACCGTGCTCCTCGGGCTCGGCGGCGTGGAGCGGAGTGAGATCCACGCAGCGGCAACGGGCAAGTTCTTGAGCAGGATAGACCCGGAGTACATAGGAGCCCTGAGCCTCATCGTAGTCGAAGGCACGCCGCTTGCCGCAGAGGTGGAGAGAGGGACCTTCGTTGTTCCCGATCCTTACAAGATGCTGGAGGAGCTGGCGATAATGATCGAGAACACGAACGTTACCCACGCCTTCTTCGCCTCGAACCATGCCTCCAACTACCTCCCCGTAAAGGTATGGCTTCCCGAGGACAAAGACAGGGCCCTCAGGGCGATCAGGCACGTCCTCAGGCAGAAAGATCCCTCCCTGCTCAGGCCCGAGTACTCGAGGGCCCTCTAAGTGGACTACGTGGACGTACCTTTGAGGGTCAGGTATGCCGATACCGACCAGATGGGCATCGTCTACTATGGATCCTACCCGGTCTATTTCGAGGTAGCGCGAAGCGAGTTCATGCGGGAAAGAGGTCTCACCTACAGGCAGCTTGAAGACATGGGGTACTTTCTCGTAGTAGCCGGGATGGAAGTGCGGTACAAGGGCACGGCAGCCTATGACGACCTTCTCTCCATCCGGACGAGCGTTACCGACATCCAGTCGAGGGGCGTCACCTTTGAGTACCTCGTTCTCCGGGAAGGGACCACCGTGGTCGAAGGAAAGACGCGCCACATCTGCGTGTCGGCGGAGAGAAAGCCCCGGAGGCTTCCCCCGTTCCTCCTCGAAATCCTGCGCAATGGCCATTCCCAGTAGAATCCTGGTGATCAGGCTGAGCTCGCTGGGAGACGTGCTCCTGACTATGCCCGCGATCCGGGCAGTCAAGCATGCCCTGGCAGGCGCCTCCGTCTCCTGGCTCGTGGAAGGAAGCGTCTCAGGCCTCCTCTGCCATCAGACCTTCATCGATCAAGTCATCGAGTTTCCCAGGGGAAGGCTCGCAAGGGATCTCAAAAGGGGCAGCCTCCTGTCTGCCGGCCGCGTGCTGGGCGCGTTCCTCCAGGATTTGAGACAGGAGGAGTTCGACCTAGCAATGGATTTCCACGGCATCCTGAAAAGCGCGCTCCTGTCGAGGATCGCAAAGGCGCAAAGGCGCATCGGCTTTGACCGGACATTCGCGAAGGAGGCCAGCTGGCTCGCCTACGATGAAAGGATAGGGGAGGGCGCCAGAAGGCTGCACAAGGTAGAGCGGCACATGCTGCTCGTGTCCAGCCTCGGCATCGAGGGGCCGGCCGTGCTCCCCCTTGAGACCTCCCCAGAATCGGACGCCTACGCGGACCGTTTTTTCGCATCCCTCGGGATGAGCGGTCCGGTCCTCTCCGTGAATCCCTTCTGCAGCAGGGGGAGCGAGTTCAAGCGGTGGGAACTCGCCCGATACGGGGCGGTGATGAGGCGGTTCGGCCAGGAGACCGGCGCCTCCATGATAGTCCTGTGGGGTCCGGGCGAGGAAGAGGAGGCCCGGCAGCTTGTGGGATTGGGGGGCGAGCGCGCGATTCTCGCGTGGCCGACCACGGTTTCTCAAGCGCTCTCCGTCGTGAAGAGGACTGACCTCTACCTGGGAGGCGATACGGGGATGATGCACCTTGCGGCCTTTGCGGGCGTGCCTGTGGTCGCGATCTTTGGCCCTACGGACCATCTCGTGAACGGCCCATTTGGTGAAGGGCACACGATCGTGAGAAGAGACATGCCTTGCAGCCCTTGCAGGGACAAGGGGTGCAAGAGCCTCGAGTGCCTCCGCGGGATCGGCGCACCTGACGTGTATAAGGCTACTATGTCGGCCTGGGGCCCTAAAAAGGGGTAAGTGATGCGGGTCCTCTTTATCTATCCGAACCTGAACGCCCAGATCGGCTTCAATTACGGCATTGCCTACATATCGGGCCTTTTGCGCGCCCACGGCATCGAGACCTCGCTCCTCAACGTGAACGAGCAGCTCGGCTACGGGCTCGATCTCGATCGCATCGCAAGGGACGTAGAGAGGATCAACCCTGACCTCGTTGGCTTCTCCGTGCTCACGACCCAGTACAAGTACGCCCTCGAGATAGCCCGCTTTCTCAAGGCCAGGAGGGATTTCCCCATGGTCTTCGGCGGCATCCACCCTACCATGGACCCGGAAGGGGTTCTCGCCGAAGGGGTGGTGGACTCCATCTGCGTGGGCGAAGGAGAGGAGGCGATGCTCGAGACCCTTGGTGCGGGCGGCCCCCGGGGGATAAGGAACATGGGCTATCGAGAAGGCGGAAAAACGATGCTCGAGCCCTTGCGGCCCTATACGGACATAAGGGCATTGCCGCCCAAGGACTACGATATCTTCGATTTCCAGGGGATGATAGATGCCAAGGACGGCTGGGTGGGCCTCCTCGCGTCGAGGGGCTGCCCCTATCGCTGCACCTATTGCCTCAACCACAGGATCATCCGGCTGTACAAGGACTCCGGCTGCCTGCCCAAGCACTACATAAGGCGCCACACAGTCGAGCAGGTCATAGGCGAGATAGAGTACCTTCAGTCGCGCTACAAGCGCATCAAGATGTTCATCTTCGACGACGACCTCTTCACCTTCGACAAGAAGTGGCTCTCCGAATTCTCCCGGGCGTACCGGAAGGCGACGCGCATCGGCTTTGTCTGCAACGCCCACGTGCGCATGTTCGACAAGGAGATTGCCCGCTATCTGAAAGAGGCGGGCTGCAGGATCGTGAAGTTCGGCGTCGAGAGCGGAAGCGACAGGATTCGGCGCACGATGCTCCACCGGTACATGACGAACAGGGATATCGAGAACGCCTTCAAGGCCGCCCACAAATTTGGCCTTCACACGTCCGCCTTTGTTATGATAGGTTTACCGGGTGAGGAAAGGGCGGACGTGATGGCGACGATACAGCTCCTCGCGAAGGTGCAGCCAGGGCGCTTCCGGTGGACCCTCTTCTTCCCTTTCGTGGGCACGAAGGCATACGAAATCGCCGCGGAGGCGGGGGCCATAGACTTCGAGCGCATGGCAGGGCTCGACAATTTCACTGACGAGACATGCATGGACCTGGGATTCGAGGTAGACCTCCTCGTAGACAAGGTAAAAGAGACGTTCTGTGCCTTTGTCAACGGCTCCGCGGGCATGGAAGGGTACGGGCGCATCGCAGCCGAGATCGAATCGTGCGATGAGGAGGCGTGGAGAACCCGGAAGGGGGCCATCTTCGAAGAGATCGAAGGGATAGACAGGCAGATGGAGAAGGAGGGGAAACTCCACTATCGGGTGCGATACAACCGGTTCATGGGCGTAAGGAGTGACTGGGAAGACGATCATATATCTGCCTAACTGGCTGGGCGACATGGTCATGGCCACGCCCATGCTCCATGCCTTGAGGGCATCCTTCGAAGGGGAGATCTGGGCCTTGGGTAAGCCTTCTGCCATGCACCTGTACAACGGCCTCGATCTCTTCAACCGCTTCATTCCGTACAGCGGCCGAGGGATAGTCGCCTTCCTCGACGCGGTGACCCATGTGAAGAGGCTCTCCTTCGACACGGGGGTCGTCCTCCCCCATTCGTTCCGCTCTGCCCTCCTTTTCTTCCTCGGCTCGGTGCGGACGAGGATAGGCTACGGTCGGAACAGGCGGGGCTTCATGCTGACCAAGACGATCTCCGATGGCACATCGGTGCCAGAGCCCATGGTGGAGCACTACCTGCGGCTCCTCGATGCCCTTGGGGTCGCAAGGGACATTGAGGAACCCCTTTTGAGAGTGACTGAGGACGAGGAGCGCAGGTTC
>CAYZAF010000306.1:0-7554 GCA_964476435.1 uncultured Syntrophaceae bacterium | reverse complement strand
CCTTTGGGGCCAGCCCCAGGGACGGCTCGTCCATGAGAAGGAGCTTCGGCCTGGCCATCAACGCCCTGGCGATTGCGAGCATCTGCTGCTCCCCGCCGCTCAGGGTGCCGGCGTTCTGATCCCGCCTCTGCCGCAGCACGGGGAACATTTCGAAGACCTCATCCATGTCTCTTCTCACGTTCACCTTGTCCTTCCGCAGGCTGGCGCCGAGCCTCAAGTTGGTGAGGACGCTCAAGTAGGGGAAGAGCCGTCTGCCTTCCGGAATATGCGATACGCCGAGGCTCACGATGCGAAACGGCCTCATCCCGTCGATCCTCTTCCCGAGAAACCAAATCTCCCCCGAGCTTACCGGAACGAGTCCGGACAGGGCCTTCAGGACCGTGCTCTTGCCCGCCCCGTTTGCCCCGATGATGGTCACCACTGAGCCCTCGGCGGCTTCGATCGAGATATTGTCTATCGCCATGGCTTTTCCGTAGTGGACGGTCATGTTCCGCGCGCTAAGCAGCATCCTCGCTCCCGAAATAGGCGTGAATTACCTCTTCGTTCTGCCGTACCTCGTGCGCCGTCCCTTCCGCGATCTTCTCACCGAAGTTGATGACCACGAGCCTGTCGCACAGCGTCATGATCTCGAGGTTGTGCTCCACGAGAAAGATCGTCACCCCCTGGGAGCGTACCTTTTCGAAGACACCGAGGGAAAAGACGATCTCATCGTGCGTCATTCCGGCCACCGGCTCATCGAGGAGGAGGAGCTTCGGCCTGACTGCGAGAGCCCTCGCCACATTGAGCACCTTCTGGTGGCCGTGGGGCAGATGCTTCGCAGGCAGGTCCTCCAGCTTGTCGAGCCCCACCAGCCGCAGGATATCCCGTGCCTGCCCGAGGATGCTGCTCTCCTTCCTCCGGTACGACGGAACATTGAAGAGGGCTTCCCAGAAGCCGGACTTCGGGTAGAGATAGAAGGATGCCACCACGTTCTCAAGGACGGTGAAGTCGGGAAAGAGGGAAGCCGTCTGAAAGGTGCGACCGATTCCCATCTTGGCGACCACGTGCGGCTTCTTGCCTGTTATGTCCTGCCCGCCGAAGAACACCTTCCCGCTCGTCGGCCGGATTAATCCGGTGATGAGGTTGAAGACGGTCGACTTTCCTGCCCCGTTGGGACCGATGAGGCCGACTATCTCCCCTTGGCCCACGGAGAGGTCTAACGCCGTCACCGCGGCCAATCCACCGAAATACTTCGTCAATCCACTGGTCTCAAGCAGCATGTTCCGTCGCCTTTCCCCTCCCGGCGTCTCTCTCTATTCCCTTCGTCCAGTCGAACAGTCCTGCGATCCCCCGGGGCATGAGGAATACTACGAGCACCATCACAGCCCCGAGGATAAGGGGGGCGAACTCTTTCAAGCTGCGGAAAAGCTCGGGGATCATGACGAGGATGGCCGCACCCACAACAGGCCCGGCGAACCTATCCCTCCCCCCCACGAGCATGTACATGACGAGAAATATGCTCGGCAGGAAGCCAAAGGTGGCGGGTGTCACCACCAGGTTGTAGTGTGCGTACCACGCCCCGGCGAGGCCCGCAAAAAAGCAGCCCACTGCGAAAGAAAGGACCCTGAGCCCTGCCTCGTTGATGCCTACGCTGGAGGCCACGAGGTAGGACTGGGCGACCCCTTTCCATGTCATGCCCACGCGACAGTGCTCGAGCCTGTAGAGGACCGCGAGGCAGGCCAGGGTGAGCACGAGGGTAAAGTAGTAGTAGGGGGTCTTCTGGCCGAGGAAGGTTATGGTGATGAGGCCTGGAATGTGGATGGGGCTCAAAGGAGGAATACCTGCAAGGCCGGCTGCGCCGGTCCACCTCTGGGCCACCCGCACGAGATTGACGATCATGATTCCCCCGAAAAGACTTACCATGGAGAAATAGATGGCCCGTACTCTCGTAAACGGATAGCCCATCACTACGGCGGCGGCCATTGATGCGAGGCCGCCCATCGGTATGGTGAGCCAAGGGCTCAATCCGAGGTCCTTCGAGAGAATGCCCGAGAAATAGGCGCCGATACCCATGAATGCAGCGTGGCCAACGGAGATCTGGCCCGAAAGCGCGATGAGGCGCAGGCTGCTCACCACGATGATGTATATGAGGGCCATGATGGAGATGTGAAGATAGTAAGGCCGGCCGATGACACCAGGAAGCAGAAAGAGGACCACCACGAGTCCCGCCAGAGTCAGCTTTTTTGCGTATTTGCCTCTTTCATTCACCAAGCACCCTCTGAGAGCAAGGTTCAGACCGCGTGACCGAAGAGTCCCTGCGGTCTGAAGAGCAGAATAAGAATGACGATAGCCAGACCAACGGCGTCGGTGGCGCTGCCGCTGAGCAATAGGGGCAGGAAAGAGTCAATGGTGCCGAGGATCAGGCCGGCCACGGCCACCCCGCCAATGCTTCCGATGCCCGCCACGATGACCACTTCGATCGCCTTCACGAGCATCTGGTCCCCCATGAAGGGGTTGAGGTTGATGATGGCCCCCATGAGGCTGCCTGCCACTGCGGCGAGGGCGCACGCGATGACCGTGGCGACCGCGGAAACGCGGAATATGTCTATCCCCTGCAGGACAGCCCCCACGGGCTCCTGGGAAACGGCGAGCATCTGCTGGCCCAGCCTGGTCTTCCGGATGAGGGTCATGAGGACTGCCATGAGGGCGGCGCCTATGGCGAAGGTGACGACCCTCTCCCTGCTTATGGAGACGCCCTGCCACCTGAGCACGCCCGGGGCAAAGCTGGGCAGGGACCTCACGTAGCTGCCCACGAGTATGTTCACCACCGACTCCATGATCACGATAAGTGCGAGGGCCATGACCATCGTCCGGTTGGGGTCACCGAAGAAGGGACGGAAGCAGGCTCTCTCCAGAACGAGCCCGAAAGAGCCCACAATGGCCGTGGCCAGGAGCAATGAGAGCCACTGGCTCACTCCCGCCACCACGGCAAGTTGGTAGCAGACATAGCCGCCCACCATGTATATGACGGAATGGGCGAAATTGAGAACACCCATGATGCTCAAAAGGAGGGCAAAGCCCAATGCCATGAGAACGTATATGGAGGAGAGCATCAGCGCATTGACGCAGACCTGTCCGAGAAGCCCTATGCCCACATTCTCCTCCTCTTGCATATCCCACAGATTCTGTGGGGCTATCCCGGAGGATTGCCTCTTCCTTTGAGGGATAGCCCCTTGCCAACAATCATCCCGCCTTTGATCTTAAGGCAGGGGTGTTTTCCACCAGCCGACCCAGACGACCTTGCCCTGCTGGAGGGAAGTCACGGGCGTCGCGTAGCTCACGTTGTGGTTTATCCCGTACGTCTTCATGCCGCCCATTCTCCCGGGCCCATAAACTGTATCGATGGAGGTCATTTTCTCCCAGGTATTCTTGACCACCGTGGGGTCGAGGCTCTGCGCCTTCTCGATAGCCTGGGTGAGGCAATAGGCGGCTTCCCACGCCCAGACATACGTCGGCGACTGTCTTTGGAACGTGGCCTGGCCGAGCTTCATGATCTCCTTTATCATTGGGGTCATCGCTGGGGAGTCGACCTGCAGGTTATGGACAAAGAAATTGTAAGAGGGTCCAGGGCCCGCCACGGTGGCTATATCATAGGGGTCCTCGTGGCAGCCAAACATGGGACCGGTGAAGCCCAGCTCTCTGGCGGACTTAAGCATGGCGCCCATGTGTATCGGCCACCCATTGACGAGAAAGATCGCATCCGGCTTGTGGGCGAGGGCCTTTACCATAAAGGAGGTGAAGTCCGTTGTGTCGAGAGGCCACGTCACCGAGGGCAACGGATTGAGTCCTTCTTCGGCAGCCTTTTTCTTGAATACCGGCTCGATATAGACGGATGCTCCGTCATCCGGCGTAAGAATACCCACGTTCTTCGCCTGGGGGAACTTCTTTTTCAGAAACTGGAGGTCTGGCGTCGTGAAATCCACCGTGCAATCATTCGCTATGAAGGTATAGGGGGTCTTGGGCCCGTATTCGTCGGGCGTAAAGCAGTTGTACAGGACGACGCGGAGCACCTTGGCTGGCTCGGTGACAGACCCCGATGCCACCACCATGAACGGCATGACCGGCCCTATGATGAACTTTACCTGATGGTCGGAGACAAGCTTGGTCGCCGCTGCCACGGCCCCGTCCGCACTGCTCTGCCCATCCTCTGCGACGAACTGGACCGCGTACCTGTCAGGCCCGATCTTGATGCCCCCTTTCTTGTTGATCCACCCCTCATAGAGCTGTATCCCGTTCCAGATCAGCGTTTCCGACGCGGAAGCAAAACCGACCTTCGATGCGATGACGCCGATCTTGAGGGTCTTCTCCGCTGCCGGGACCGGTCCTGCGGAAGCCACGATAAGAATGGCCGCCAGGAGCATTATCACTGCCACCGGGACTCCAAACACCATCGACGATCTTCGCCTGCTTTTCATGATACCCCTCCCTGTTTAAGAGTGATTAAGGTAGATGAAAGCATTGATCGGGGAGGTTGTCTATCCTCAGAATTGAGGACACTTTCGAGAACGGGCTTCGTCTAAAAAGAGATGTCCAGGAGCCCTTCAAGCAGGCAATAGACGAGCTCCGAGCGGTTGGTGACATCGAGCTTGGCAAAGAGACGTTTGAGGTGCGTCCGGACGGTGGTGAAGGCGACGCCCAGGGCATCGGCAATCTCCTCGTCTTTCAGCCCCTTGTACACGAGGATGCAGATTTCCGTCTCCCGGGGGGTGAGATTATATTTGGATCTGAGCAGTTCGGCGCCGATAGGCTTCGATACGGGGGGGTGTACCATCACTGCAGTAACCGGCCGGGAATCCCCGGGCGAAATTGTCCGCAGGACGGAGAGGGAAAAGGGGCCCCACCCGGTGCGCAGCCTGCTATCCTTGATGCCGGAGCACACATAGTCGCAGAAGAGGGAGTACTCGTGGGGAGCCAATTCTCTCTCGACCTTGCGGGCTCCCTCGTTGAGGTAGAGGAGACGGCCGGCTTCATCAAAGAGGAAGAGGCCCACGCTCATATTGTCCAGCAATTGAGTCCAGAAGCCTTCCACGCCGGAGGCGGTGCGTAGGGCACGGGCATTCAAGAGGGCGTTGCGAAAATGGGGGAGGATGGTGTCGAGGAGGGCGGTTTCCCGCCGCCCGAACTCGGGTCTTTTCTCCCCCCTCCATATTCGCAGGTCTCCGATGTCCACCTCGCCTTCGTGGGCGTGGAGATTCACGCCGTGGTGCTGGTTGTCCCTCATGAGGAAATCGTTGAAAAACTCTGTCTTTTCCAAGTCGCACTGGGCCATTACTTGATTGACGAGGGTCGCTCTCTTCCGTTTGTGCAGGGGAAAGGTGATGGGATCGTGAAACTGATAGTAGCTCACGTACTCTTGCGCATGGAGCGGGTTCTGGCCGAAGCCCACGAAATCTCCAAAGGCTTGGGTCCCCTCGTTCCACACGTACGAGGCGATCACGTCCGATTTGAGAAGGCGCAGCAGATCTTCCGAGATCTCCTGGCGAAAGACATGGAGATCGCCGGAAGTTGACAGTTTCTCCAGGATCCGCAGGAGGAGTCTCGTCTCTTCCGGTGTGAGATTGGCGAGCTCTCTGTCCCGCTCCGAGCGGGCAATGTTCTCAGATACCCCCGTGGCAGCCAAGCCTCAAGAACCTCCCATCCATCGGCTTCACCTGCGGTGCCGACGTGCAGTTTGCGCTCGTCGCGTGAGAGAGAGAAGAAGGCTCCTCAGAGGTACCGGTGAGTTGGAAGTGCCCGATGCGAGGAAACGGTTCATGGCGGCGTTCTCCCCCTCAAGGCTTTTGAAAACAGACTTTCCGCCAGCCATCGACACTATATATTGTTTTTTCTCACGTACCGTGTTTTTTTGCAAGAGAAAAATAAGTCCGGAACAAGGATGGCCTTCTTTGGAGGAGAAAGAGGCGAGGGATCGGAAACCTCAGGTGGAGCCAGCTGCACCTTGTCGATGCCGACCGGGCAAAGGCAGCAGGCATACAGGCATTTGCGATGAACCCTTTGGTCCTGGAACAAGACCGGAAGATCCGGAAGAAGCGCCGTGCCTCTTAAGCGGCCTTCACAACCATCAAATCTATCGGTTTTATTCATGATGATAGCGGGGTCAACTCGGGGAGTGGTACAATGGGGAGGCAGGGCAGCGAAGGCTAAAGACTCTTTTGCAGGAGCGGAGGGACTCGACCCTCATCAGTAGCAGGAGATTCGCAAATTGCTAAGACAGTTTGTAGTCGGGCTCATAGGCGCTTTGCCAAGGACAGGGCGGAAGTACTTTCTCATTGGTTGCTATCTCACCGTGAATTGGGTTGCTCGCTTGAAGGCTCACAGTAGGACGCCTTGGGTGTGCTGCCTACCTAATGATCCGACGAAGAAGCTCGACTATGTCAATCAGGTCTATAGCGACTACTTCGAACTGTCCCGCCTTCCAATTTCGCTGGTCAGGGGAAAGAAAATTCTAGAAATCGGGCCTGGGGAGAACCTAGGGGTCGGTATTCGTTTCCTGTCCGACGGGGCTGATTTAGTCGTGAGTGTTGACCGTTTCCGCTCTCTCGCAAGCAAAGCCGAGCAAGCACAGGTATATGCCGGATTGCTGGCAGAAATGAGTGCAGTTCAACGCAACACACTCGGCAATTCGGTGATTCTTACGACGGACGACTTCAAGATTGACAACGACAAATATCACTATCTTGCGGATACGCCCGTGGAGGAAATTTCAAGAACGATTCCGTCGCAGAGCTTTGACATGATTGTTTCTCGAGCTGTATTGGAACATGTCTCCGATCTTGAAGGAGCATTTCAGTCAATGGATGCCGTGTTGAACCCCGGCGGATATATGATTCACGAGGTCGACTTTCGTGATCACGGAATATTCTCTAATCACAATCTGAATCCCCTAACATTCCTCACAGTTTCAGATTCGTTGTGGAAAGCGATGACCTCTCACATTGGCGCACCGAACCGCAAATTCATTGATAGCTACATTCATCTATTAGAGCAATACGGATATTTTTTCAGGATTTCAAGAATATTGGCACTTGGATCTGATCGACGATTGGATAGAGATCAGCTTCAACCAGGCATAGACTATTCTCAAGAGACCATTGATCTGATTGCAGAAGTTAGAAAGAAGGTCATTTCTCAATTCAGGCGCCTCACAAACGCTGAGCTTCTGGTGACAGGCATTTTCATAACTGCAAGAAAGACCCAGCCAGACTCTTGTCCATCAGGCTCGGGCGCAGGGAGGTCGAGCGCAAAATAAATAAATGATGAGGCTGGTCCTCGACCGGTAGGCGCTTCGTCATCCTTATGTAGTGGCAATTCGGAGAGGAGGAGGGTCAGCCCTCGACAGAAAACACAGTGGATTGGCAGTGGTCCTAAAGGCGCTTAATTACAACTAGTTGTGCCACCTTCCGTCCACTGTCAAGGGCTGACTCACTGGATGGGTCTAGGATGCTAGGGGAAGAAGACGGAAGGCTGAGAGTCTCACGGACTCCCGTGCGACCGATCAAATAAACATTTGGTTCC